>JBAXUR010000007.1:0-48050 GCA_037129595.1 Methylococcaceae bacterium
ACCTTCGGGTTATGAGCCCGACGAGCTACCAAGCTGCTCCACCCCGCGATTGATTTAGCTATTATAAGGAATTTTCAGATCATTGCAAGTTTTTTATAAATATTTAAATAAAAACTTACATTTAATTTCAAATCGCCTTCAACAAAGCTTGTTCTTGCATTTTACACAAAGGGTTTTAGTCTGGATTACAGAAACTAAAACCCTGAGACAGAAAATATTCAATTATCACTTACACAAAAAACTCATTTACATCACTTGCTGTTATATCAATGAGACTGTTTCTGCACGATTGATTATCTCAATAGAAAGCTTGCCTTCTTGAGCCAACCAACCGATGCCTCGCTGGATATTTTTTTCATCTATTTTAGTTTCTCTGGTTAACTTGGCGACACTGGTCGCGCCATTCTTATCCAAATAGTTCCAGATTTCACCGGCTGCATTACCTACTATGTCAGACATACCACTATCACCTTAGCGTTATTAATGAATTAAACTGATTTAATAATATCCTAAAAACAATTATTAATTTTGTTTTATAAACTACAGAATATTGATTAACTAATCAGCAGATTTAATGGCTAATGTCTATAAAAAAGACCTGCCATAATTATTATAGCTAGTCAGAAAGATTTTGTCTTTTTAAGTACGCATAAATTAACATGGACCGCTTTAGCCCCCAGCTCTCGTTTCATTTCTCCTGTAACCGTATCATGTGCTTCTGTTTGCGCCTGCTCCCGTGCCAGATCATTCTGATCCATAGAGTCCATGACCTGTCTCATTTCCAGTTAGCTCTTACTCAGCAAGTCTATTTCTGATGGTGTTAGCATCCGGGGACCGGGCGAGATAGCGAGCCTCTGATTCAGTAAGCGCGTCGAAGGAGTGACCGAAGTGATCTTGCCACCATTACTCAAGTTATGGGTGTTTGTTTCTAAGTTCATCTAATCGCTCCTTACTAACCTTTAATTTAGCCGAATAATTTTTACCAGTTAATGATACCGCACCAATAACATGGCCGCCATTTGTTTCGATGTGACCTTTTAAATTGGCAAGTGTGCCACCCAAGGCAAAAAAATCATCAACTAATACATAATTTCTCCCTGATTCAATAGTCCCATCAAAATAAGCGGGTCTTGCTAATCTACCATAACCATTAGATCCCGTATGAGAAACCACATTAGTTTGTACAACTCCCCTACTATGCTCCCAACCTAGAATTTTTGATAAAATACCGGCAAAAGTGTCAGGTATCGCATTAATACCGCCAGCTTCTAGTGCGTGGGCGCTAACCAATATAGGCGACTCTTTATCGCCTGCCAAAGTACGCAAAGCCTCAACCTGATCGTTACTGATTGTATCATTAACTAATTTTTAGCGGCTTCGGCATCTCCAGATTTTGCAGCAAGGTAATCAGCGTGCTGTTTGACGCTTGATTCTGGCGAATGAATCAATACGTCAGGCAGGTCGCCCCATGCTGTTCTTGGTGGGTATATGGCATTTATATTAATACCTTCATCATTAAACAATCATCCTAAAGTTAAAAATTTCAGTGCATCTATATAATGGAGCCAAGCAGGAGTGAGTCTAAGCTTCTTCAGAAACTTTATCCAAGCCAAAAGCGGCATGTAACGCCCTAACGGCAAGCTCCATATATTTTTCATCAACAACGACAGAGATTTTTATTTCTGATGTTGCAATCATTCGAATATTAATCCCTTCATCTGCCAGCGTTTTAAACATGGTGCTGGCAATACCTGCATGGGAACGCATCCCCACTCCGACGATTGACACTTTTACCAGACTGTTATCGCCCTTTACTTTTCTTGCACCCAGCTCAATACTGGTTTGATCCAAAATAGCTCTGGCACGCTGATAATCATTACGATGTACCGTAAAAGTAAAATCAGTAGTGGCATCCTCGGCAATATTCTGGACGATCATATCCACTTCAATATTGGCATCGGCGATGGGGCCCAGAATTTTAAAAGCAACTCCCGGTAAATCAGGTACACCGGTGATCGTTAATTTTGCCTCATCCCGATTAAAAGCAATGCCGGATATTAAAGCACTTTCCATTTGTGATTCCTCGTAAGTAATAAGTGTGCCACGTCCTTCTTTAAATGAAGATAATACGCGCAAAGCAACGTTATATTTTCCGGCAAATTCGACCGACCTGATTTGCAAAACCTTTGAACCCAAACTGGCCATTTCAAGCATTTCTTCAAAAGTAATATGCTCAAGCCTACGAGCTTTTGGCTCAACCCGGGGGTCGGTGGTGTAAACGCCGTCGACATCGGTATAAATATGGCACTCATCGGCTTTTAATACCGCCGCTAAAGCAACAGCGGTAGTATCCGAGCCGCCGCGACCCAAGGTAGTAATATTCCCGTGTTCATCAACGCCCTGAAAACCGGCAACCACCACCACTTTTCCGGCATCAAGATCGGCACGTATCCTGGCATCTTCAATTTCACGAATCCGCGCCTTGGTGTAACTACTATCGGTCAGTATTTTTACTTGCCCGCCGGTATAAGAGCAGGCGTCACAGCCGATTTGATGTAAGGCCATACTTAATAGCGCAACAGTCACCTGTTCACCGGTAGAAATCAAAACATCCATTTCCCGATCCGTAGGTTGCGCCTGCATTTCTTTTGCCAGTGCAATTAAACGGTTGGTTTCCCCGCTCATGGCGGACAAAACCACAACAATTTGATCGCCCAAGTCACGGGCTTTTTTAACTTTTTCGGCAACCGCTTTGATACGCTCTACGGAACCTACCGAAGTGCCGCCAAATTTATAAACATAAAGTGCCATTCAATAAAACCTTGTTATTACGCGCCCAATTGCGCTTGAACCCAAACCGAAACACCCGCTAACGCGGCCGCCAATCCAGCCGGATCATTACCGCCAGCCATTGCCAAATCAGGTTTACCGCCCCCTTTACCACCGACTTGAGTGGCTACAAAATTAACCAGTTCACCGGCTTTTATCTGCCCTAAAAGATCTTTCGACACAACGGCAATTAAGCTGACTTTGTCACCTTCTACAACCGCCAGAACAATAGCGCAACGGCCGAGTTTGTTTTTTAGTTGATCAGCCAGTTCACGTAAGGATTTAGTATCAACATCATCGAGTTTAACAGCCAGCACTTTCACGCCGGCCACTTCAAGAGCCTGAGCGCTCAGTTCGCCACCGGCTGAACTGGCCAGTTTTGAATTAAGACGCTCCAGTTGTTTTTCCAGCGAGCGGGTTTTTTCCAACAGCTGCTCTACTTTTTCAGCGGCTTTTTCAGGTGAACTTTTTAATAAGCCGGCAATACTGGTCAAGGCTTTATCACGACCGGCTATCCAGTCGATACAAGGACTGCCCGTGACCGCTTCGATACGTCTAACACCTGCGGCAACACCGGTTTCACTGATTATTTTAAAACAGCCAATATCCCCTGCCCGCTCAACGTGCGTACCGCCACAAAGCTCGGTAGAAAACTCACCCATTTTTAAAACTCTGACTTCAGCACCGTATTTTTCGCCAAACAACGCCATGGCACCCGCTTGCACCGCCAGATCTTTAGCCATAACTTGTGCAGTAACCGGATTATTTAAACGAATCTGCTCATTCACCAAACGCTCAAGGGTGGAAATTTGATCAGGGGTAACCGGTTCAAAATGTGAAAAGTCAAAACGCAAACGCTCGGTATTAACCAGCGAGCCTTTTTGAGTCACATGCTCACCTAAAGTCTGCCTTAACGCGGCATGTAATAAATGCGTCGCTGAATGATTCAATTCAGTGGCTTTTCTGTCTGCGGCACTGACTTTTGCATCACAGTGCTGACCCTTGCTCAACGTGCCTGAAAGCAACTTGCCTTGATGTAAAAACAGATTACCGCCCTGTTTTTGGGTATCAGTCACTTCAAACACAGCGCCCGATGCAATAATTTGTCCACAATCGCCAATCTGACCACCGGACTCCGCATAAAAAGGCGTTTTGTCCAACACCACCAAACCTTCTTCACCCGCTTGCAAACTGTCCACGGGTTGACCTTGATGATACAAGGCAACGATATGCACGTGGTCTTCCAGATTATCATAACCGGTAAATTCAGTCTGACTATCCAGCTTTATTTCCTGACTGTATTCAGCACTAAAACTACTGGCCGAACGCGCTCTGTCGCGTTGTGCCGACATAGCCATCTCAAAACCGGCATGATCAACGGTCAGATTATTTTCACGCGCAAAATCAGCGGTTAAATCGACCGGAAAACCATAGGTATCATAAAGTTGAAATACCGTTTCACCAGGAATGACAGTCCCTTGCATCTTGGCGACACACGCTTCCAGAATCTTCATGCCTTGGGTTAGCGTTTCGGTAAAACGCTCTTCTTCTTTCTTTAGAACCCGTTCAACTTGCGCTTGCGCCGCTTTAAGCTCTGGAAAAGCATCGCCCATCTCCTCAACCAGTGGCGCAACCAGTTTATAAAAGAAAACACCCTGAATACCCAAACGGTAACCATGCCGAATGGCGCGTCGAATAATACGGCGTACGACATAACCTCTACCCTCATTGGAGGGCATAACCCCATCCGCGACCAGAAAGGCGCAGGAACGAATATGATCAGCAATGACGCGTAATGAACTTTGGGTTAAATCAGACGTGCCAACCAATTCAGCGACCGCTTTTAAAATCGATTGAAATAAATCAATTTCATAATTATTATGCACACCCTGCAATACTGCGCTAATCCGCTCCAGACCCATGCCGGTATCAACCGAGGGCTTAGGCAGTGACGTTAAGGTGCCATCTGCGGCGCGGTCATATTGCATAAAAACCAGATTCCAGACTTCGATATATCTATCGCCATCTTCTTCAGGCGTACCGGGAGGGCCACCGGGAATGTCTGCACCGTGATCGTAGAATATTTCTGTACAAGGACCACAAGGACCCACATCACCCATAGACCAAAAATTATCTTTAGCGCCTATTTTTGAAACTCTGGCAGGTGAAACACCGATATCATGTAACCAAATATCTTCTGCCTCTGCATCCTCTTCAAAAACGGTGACCCATAGTTTCTCGGCAGGAATTTCCAACTCTTTGGTTAAAAAATCCCAGGCATAATGAATGGCCTCTTTTTTAAAATAATCGCCAAAACTAAAATTACCCAGCATCTCAAAAAAAGTGTGATGCCTTGCGGTATAGCCAACATTTTCCAGGTCATTATGCTTGCCGCCGGCTCTCACACAACGCTGAGTGGTTACCGCTTTATTGTAATCGCGCAGCTCCCGGCCTAAAAACATATCCTTAAATTGAACCATTCCCGCATTGGTAAATAATAAGGTCGGATCATTACCCGGCACCAGCGAACTTGATGGCTCTATGGAATGCCCACGCTGATGAAAGAATTCCAGGAAGGCGGTGCGCAACTCGGCGCTAGTCATTTTTTTCATGGTATAAGTGATTTTAAAAGAGTGTGCAAAAATGCACCCTAGAATTTAATATTCAAATGTTCAAACAAAGCACTAATCATTGTGCCGGAAAAACCGCGCTGCATTAAAAAACGGCTGCGTTTGGCCCACTCATTACGGTCAATCCGTAACTCATGGCCGTATTTTTTGGTATAAACCTGCTCCAGCAGCTCCATCCAACTTCCTACTGCTTTACAAACAATATCTTCAAGATTAACCGCGTCAATGCCGTTTTTCTTAAGCTCATAAGAAATCCAGACCGGCCCGTAACCTTTTTGAATCCGACTTCTGGCATAACTTTCCGCGTAGCGAGAATCGCTCTGCCAACCTTGCAGAGCAAACTCATCAATAACAACCAGAATATCATCCTTGCCAAAGCCTCTTAGCAGCAATTTATTCAGTAATTCTTTTTGGCTATGCTCCCTACGCGCCAACAAGCGAAGACCTGATTCCTTGATTTGCTTTAAGTCACTGCTTATCGCCTCTTGATCTTCACTCATTGTGAGGATGAATAAATCACGTTGATTTAAATTTCATCATCCAAAGGCACTTCAATAACAGGCAGCGCCTTTTTAAAAGCCTCTGTCCTTATTTTGACTTCAATCTCTTTCGCTTTTTCAGGATGTTCTTTTAAGAAAACTTTTACATTTTCTTTTCCCTGACCTATTTTTTCATCGCCATAACTATACCAAGAACCGGCTTTTTGAATAAAACCATAACTCACGCCCAGATCAACCAACTCACCCAGAAAAGAAATCCCTTCACCGTATAAAATCTCAAACTCCGCTTGTCTAAAAGGCGGTGCCACTTTGTTTTTTACCACCTTTACCCGGGTTTCATTACCGATAATTTCATCGCCTTTTTTTACGGCGCCAATCCGACGAATATCCAGCCGCACTGACGCATAAAACTTAAGTGCGTTACCGCCGGTTGTTGTTTCAGGACTACCGAACATAACCCCGATTTTCATCCTGATCTGATTAATAAAAATAACCAAGGTGTTAGAGCGTTTAATATTACCCGTTAATTTTCTTAGTGCCTGCGACATCAATCGGGCTTGCAAGCCCATGTGGGAATCCCCCATATCGCCTTCAATCTCGGCTTTGGGTGTTAAGGCCGCCACAGAATCAATGACCACCACATCAACCGCGCCCGAACGCACCAGCATATCGGTAATTTCCAAAGCCTGCTCGCCGGTATCCGGCTGAGAAACCAGCAATTCATCGACATTAACGCCGATTTTTTCAGCATAGCTTGGATCCAAGGCATGTTCCGCATCAACAAAGGCAGCCGTTCCACCCAGCTTTTGCATTTCAGCAATCACTTGCAGAGTAAGTGTTGTTTTACCGGATGATTCAGGACCATAAATCTCTACGACACGACCGCGCGGCAAACCGCCACAACCCAGCGCAATATCAAGCCCTAAAGAACCCGTAGAGACCACATCAATATCGCGGGACGCAGCCACATCGCCCATACGCATCACTGAGCCTTTGCCAAACTGCTTCTCTATCTGCATCAGGGCTGCGCCTAGTGCTTTCTTTTTATTCTCATCCATTATTATTACCTTGTGGGTTAAAAAAATGTCGACCAACTAATCCAATTATTATCACATAGACACCGGGGTTCGGGTAGCAATCTCTGATTAAAACTTGCCAGCCTTGGCTCTGGCTTCTTTGCCGCCCTCTAAGTCACCCTGCAATTCTCTTGCCCTGGCAACCAATAACCAGCTATGTTTCTTAATCTGCGCATCATTGGAAGCCAGCAACGCGGCTTTTTTTGCAAGATCTTCTGCCAATCGGGGTTTTGACTGTTTTAGCTTTAATAACGCCAACTTATAATACAAAGTTGCATTGCGCGGCTCAATTCTAATAGCCCGTTCAATAGTCGTTGTTGCCGACTCAATATTTCCCGACTTGCTGTTTTGGGCGGCCGCTAAAGCTAAGGCACTAACTGCTGGCGATAAAGGCGCAAACGTTTCTAATGGCTCAAAAGACGGCGGCAAGTAAGGTGGTGGTGCCAAAAACTCTGGTTTGGGTGCAATGACCACCGACTCCTGACTTGGACCTGTATCAGGTTTTGTCGAATCTTGCTCGAGTGCTGAAGCACCTTGCTCAGGTGCAACCCCACCCTGCTCAGGCGCCAAAGCTTCCAGTCCTTGCTGCTGTTCTGGCACTAAAGGTTCTGTCTCCAAGGCTTCCAGCGGCACTGTTATTGGTACAAACTCCTGAAGTGGTTTGGTTTTAACTATCTCTGAAGATTCCTCAATGATTGGCTCAACTTTTTTGGGTTTCTGTACTTTCGGCTTTCGCTTTGGCAAGACAGGCTTGGTTTTGCCAGAAACCGTTGATCCATTTCCATATACCGGTGCAGGAGGTTGAGAACCAAAAAATTCAGAACATCCGACAAGAAAAGAAGGCAATGTTAAAAGTAAAATAAGTCGTTTAATTAGCATGTTTTATAGTGTTGGCAATGATGGATTTACTAATGAAATGACGGTCAATCATCTTAATTGAAAAGACATTGTGGACTTTTACCCTGGTTAAATAATTTTTAAAATTGGACAATACCTGGTTAAAAACCGTATGGCATCCAATCACGATGCCTATGATTTTAAAACGTTACGGACAAGCCTGTTAAAAATATCAAGCACATCCTTAAATTCCCAAATTTAAGAACGAAGCTTTGCGAACATCAGTTACAAAAAACCAATCACTTGGTCAATTCAACGAAGCATCATATTCTATTATTCGCCGCCCATTCTACATTTTTTTTGAAACCTGGTGAGCTTTGATCTTTTAAATAACCACCCGCCCCTAAACTCCCAGAACCACAGCCAAGCCTCGCAGCACTAATTCACGATCAATAATCAGTTCGTTATTAAGCTGTGCCGCGATAATTTCGGCATCGCCACCAGTTAAAATTAAAGAGAGTGCATTGGATTGTTTGCTTAACACCTGCTCAATCAAGCCGACAGCGGCAGCCAAGGTGCCGCTATAAATGGCGGCTTCGGTAAAACTGGCAGGACCCACTTTATAGTTTATGTCATTAAATGGCAATGCGGCAGTCCCAGTCGCCAAGGATTGTTTCATCAGTGTTAAGCCAGGGCTAATCAGGCCGCCCAGATGATTGCCATCCGCATCAAGCAAATCAACCGTGATGGCAGTACCGCAATCAACTATACAGACCGGCTTTTGATAAAGGTTACGTACCGCGACCAGCGTCAACCAGCGATCAACTCCCAGTTTTTCAGGTTGTTGATATGCGTTAACCACACCAAAAGCATGAGCTTGAGCGGTTACCTGAATAATTTCAAGAGTCGGCCACAACTCAACAATTACCGCCAACACCAATTCCAACAAGGGTGTTGAACTAACACCAGCAATAGCAAGGCGCTTGGGTGACGTTAGCGGCTTCCACATTTCAAGCAGTTGCTGACGGGTAATTAATCGATTAATCAACGCATGACTGGTAATCACCCCGTCCTCTTTCACAAGCGCCCATTTGAGTCGGGTATTCCCGCTATCAATCAATAAATTCATACTGTTGCCTCGCTAAAACTCACCTCACCCGAAGCAAAAGCCTGAACCGTACCATTCGGTTTTTTAATCAATAACAAGCCGTTATCATCAATCCCTTCAACAATACCTTCAATGTGTTGCTGACCAATAAACAAGGTTGCAGACTTGCCTTTTAAACAGTCGTAGCTACGCCACTCTTCAAGATACGCGTTAATCCCAACCGTTTCAAAGCCGTTAACAATAGCAAGGATTTGATTTAAAACACTACCCGCCAATTGATTTCTAAGTACCGGATTTTCGCCGCTAATTTGGGTAAGATCAGTCCAGGCCTGCGTGATGGTTTGCGCTTGGTGCTCAGGTAAAAACAGATTTAAGCCCAAGCCAATAACAGCAGCACAGGGACCATCCGCCTCACCTGAAACTTCAATTAATATGCCGCCCAATTTTTTACCCTGACTGTAAATATCATTGGGCCACTTTAAGCCAACATCATTGATACCCTGCTCTTTTAACGCCCTGATAACAGCAACGCCGACAGCCAGACTTAAGCCTGCCGTACGGGCAATACCGCCTTGTTGAAAACGCCAGAGCATGGAAACATAGATATTACTGCCGTAGGGTGAAACCCATTGCCGCCCTCGCCTGCCTTTGCCCGCTGTTTGATGCTCGGCAAAACAAACAAAACCGGATTCGGCATTGTTACGGGAATGCGCCATCAGATAACTGTTGGTGGAATCAAGACTATCATGAATTTCCAGCGTTGAAACAAGCGCCTTATTCTGCTCGGTAAGACGGGCAAGAATTTCTGTCCGGGCTAATAATTCCAACGATTTATCCAGCCGATAGCCTTTACCACTGACTGCCGAATGGTGTAGACCCAAGGCAGTCAATCCGCTTAATTGTTTACAGATAGTCGAGCGACTCACACCCAGCACCTCTGCTAATTCAGTTCCGGAATGAAATTCACCATCCGCCAACAGCGTAAGGATTTTTTTTTGTTTATCAGAAATAAGCACGGGGTTTATCTTTAAAATCGAAAGAGTGATGATTTACTTAATCAATAAATCTTAAAAGCTCATCACCACGAAGACACGAAGGACACGAAGAAAGAAAAATTCTTGTCTTCGTGTCTTCGTGGTGAATAAGCCCGGTACACCGGTAGCCTTTAAAATTCCTATCGTTCCCACGTTCCAGCATGGAATGCCGACAGTGACGCTCCAGCATCACGCAACGCGGGAGCGTTGCCAGATAAATAAATCTTAAACGATTATCACCACGAAGCCTGTCCTGAGCGAAGTCGAAGGGACACGAAAAAAGAAAACTTCGTGTCCTTCGTGTCTTCGTGGTGAACAGGCTTGTTACCGGTAGCCTTTAAAATTCTGGAGATTATACGTCAACCAGCGCCAATATAGTCGATAATTAAAGCGGCTGTTAGTCAGCATCCATCAGTACGCAGTTTAAATACTGATTTGCTCCTTGCTCCCGTTTATAGAACTGTATATGATTCGTTTTTTATCCCCTCACTTTAAAACTTGATCCAATAATGCACGCACACACCGAGCGGAGTCTGTATCAAACCCACACCGAGTTTTCCGCAAGTCAGTGTAACCGTGTCACGTATAAATACACACGAAGAACGCCCTTAAGGAAAATACAATGTCCACACAAACAAACTATATCCGTTGGTTTAATGAATTAACGATAGCCGATGTGTCGCTGGTCGGCGGCAAAAATGCCTCTTTAGGTGAAATGTACCGAGAATTAACACCCCAAGGTATTCAAATCCCCAACGGTTTTGCCGTGACCGCTGAAGCCTACCGTTATTTACTGGAACAAGCCGGTGCCTGGCAACTTCTGCATCAGGCGCTGGATGACCTAAATCCTGAAGATGTCGGTGATCTTGCCAGACGTGCGCTTAAAGCCCGCGAGATTATCTATGCGGCACCCTTCCCCGCTGACCTTGAAGACCAAATACTAAAAGCCTACGCGCAATTACACCAGCAATACGGTGACACGATGAGCGTTGCAGTCCGCAGTTCTGCTACCGCCGAAGACTTACCCACCGCCAGCTTTGCCGGACAACAAGACACCTTTCTTAATATACGCGGTGAACTGGCATTACTGGAAGCCTGTAAACGCTGTTTTGCCAGCTTATTTACTGACCGCGCTATCCATTACCGCGTTGACCAAGGCTTTGATCATTTCAAACTGGCCTTATCAATCGGCATCATGAAAATGGTGCGCTCTGATTTAAATGCCAGCGGTGTCATGTTTTCTCTGGATACAGAGTCCGGTTTTAGTGATGTGGTTTTTATTACCGGCGCTTACGGTCTAGGTGAAAATGTCGTACAAGGCGCAGTTGATCCGGATGAGTTTTATGTCCACAAACCGACTTTTGAGCAAGGCCATCGTGCGGTATTAAAACGCACCTTGGGTTCCAAAAAAATAAAAATGATTTATAGCGATGGTCGCACGCGTGAGTCAACCCGTAACATTGTTACCTCCGCTACCGAACGTAACCATTTTTGCCTGACCGATCAGGATGTTTTAACCTTGGCAGACTATGCCATTAAAATAGAAAAGCATTACAGCGCCAAAGCAGGGCAAGCCAAACCGATGGATATGGAATGGGCAAAAGACGGCCTTGACGGCATTTTGTATATTGTTCAGGCACGCCCAGAAACCGTCGTATCACAATTAAGCGGAATGTTGTTGGAACAATATGTCCTTAAAAGCCAAGCTACTCCAGTGGTTACAGGCCATTCGGTCGGCAGTAAAATTGCCACCGGCAACGCCCGTATTATTGAGAATGTAGGACAGCTGGGCAGTTTTAAAGCGGGCGACGTACTGGTTGCCGACATTACCACACCCGATTGGGAACCGGTGATGAAAATTGCCTCGGCCATCGTCACCAATCGGGGCGGTCGTACCTGCCATGCCGCCATTATCTCACGGGAATTGGGCGTTCCGGCGGTCGTCGGTTGTGATAATGCCACAACAACGCTTAAAAACAATTTCCCCGTCACCGTCTCCTGTGCAGAAGGCGATAACGGCAAAGTCTATGACGGCATCCTTGATTTTGAAATACAAACCACCGACCTCTCCGGCCTAAAACGCCCGAAAACCAAAATCATGCTGAATCTTGGCAATCCGGAACTGGCTTTTAAAACCAGCTTTTTACCCAATGATGGCGTGGGTTTGGCGCGTATGGAATTTATTATTACCGAATACATCAAAGCGCACCCAATGGCCTTGATACACCCAGAGCAGGTACAAGACGCCAACGAACGGGAACAACTCAACGAGTTGACGCGCCACTACCAAAAGCCCGAAGACTTCTTTATCCAACGCCTGTCAGAAGGTGTAGGCACCATTGCTGCCGCCTTTTATCCAAAACCCGTGGTGGTAAGAATGTCCGATTTTAAAACCAATGAATACACCACCTTATTGGGTGGACGCTGGTTTGAGTTTGACGAACCCAACCCCATGATCGGTTTTCGCGGTGCCTCCCGTTACACTCATTCCTCCTACGCAGCAGGTTTTGCGCTGGAATGCGCCGCCATGAAACGGGTACGCGACGACATGGGCCTGACCAATGTCATCCTGATGATTCCCTTTTGTCGCCGTGTCCAAGAAGCCAAAAAAGTATTAGATTACATGGCGAAACTGGGTTTAACGCGCGGCGAAAATGGCCTGGAAATTTATGTGATGTGCGAAATCCCCAATAACGTCATCTCGATTGATGCCTTCTCCGAACATTTTGACGGCTTTTCCATTGGCTCCAATGACCTCACCCAACTGACCTTAGGCGTAGACCGTGATTCAGCGATCGTCGCAGAAGACTTTGACGAACGGGACCCCGGCGTTAAAGAAATGATCCGGCTGGCCGTAGAAGGCTCAAAACGCAACGGCAAACATTGCGGCTTGTGCGGCCAAGCCCCATCGGATTATCCCGAAATGGCAGAGTTTTTGGTAGAAATCGGCATTGGCTCCATGAGTTTAAACCCCGATACCGTGTTGAAAACTACCCAACTGGTACTTGAAACTGAAAAACGCTTGGGTAGAAGTTAAATAGAACCAAGGGTAAGATGGGTAGAGCAACACGAAACCCATCACATAAGCGGTTGAATATGATGGGTTTCGGCTATCGCCTCTACCCATCCTACGAACTGACCTTAGGCGTAGACCGGGATTCCGCCATTGTCGCCGAGGATTTTGACGAACGCGACCTCGGTGTTAAAGAAATGATCCTGCTTGCCGTGGAAGACTAAAAACGTAATGAAAAACATTGCGGCTTGTGCGGACAAGCTCCGTCGGATTACCCTGAAATGGCAGAGTTTTTGGTAGAAATCGGCATTGGCTCCATGAGTTTGAATCCTGATATCGTGCTACAAACTACCCAACCGGTATTTGAAACTGAAAAGCGACTGGATAAAGTATAAGCTAAAGTAGCCGTGATGAAGCAAAACAAAATCGAGGAATTATTTCGACTAGCCTCGATTCCACTACGTTGCATCGAGTTTACTTGCTTAAGTAACTATGGAACACCTGAATAAATGTGACAATGAAAAACCTGACCTCATATATTGTGTGACCCCATATGTTGCTAAAAACACGTTCATCGCCGACTCGTAAAGCAGCGCAACGCGCCCCTTTTGCTCGCGGATGATCGAGAAGGTTAGTAATGAACACATAAGGAGAAAGAAATGCCCACTAGATATATATTCATATTCTGTATTGTTGTGCTCACAGCTTCAATTATTGGTGCTTCCTCTGGATTTGGGCCGCCAAATGCTTGGATGACATTTGGAATGGGGGCGATAGCAATGGCCGTATTTTTCGGCTTTCTTTTTGGCGACGTACCTTCTAATAGGGCTGCAAATATAAGAAATGCAATAGCAGGTTCAATGATTGTTACCTATCTATTGTTAGTAGTGTCTCTGCTTTTTTACGACGTAGGTACAGAGTTGCCGAAGGCTACGGAAGTGCTTTTAACCAGTTTCACAACAACTATAGGCATCGTTATCGCGTCTTATTTTGGAGCCTCGGCTTATGTTGATGCCAAGAAAAAGAGTGATTAGCCTTGTTAGGGACATCCTCTATGCGGGACGGGGTTTGTAACCCATAAGCGCCAACTTAAGATTTACAAAATAAGAGGCAGATATTGCAAAAATATATCCTTATCTGCTAAATCAAAAACTGATATTCTGAGCATGGTGGTTTTTTAACGCGAAACCACCCTACGGGCTAATTTAATTTCAAGATCACATCCTACTGCCTCGGCGTATTTTTGCAACCTATAAAGCAAGTAGCCTCGATGAAGTAAAACGAAATCGAGAAATTAGGTTTGCGCTCTATTGACTTGAAAAGTCGAGTGCGCATCGCGCACCTTATTCCATATCAGAGAAAGAACCCCGACAGGCTACCGGTAGAAAATAATAAAATGAGGTGCAAATAAAGCCGTTTAGTGAGTGAGGTTTTTGGTGCGCGATGCGCACCCAAGCTCAAGCCATCATCCATACACTAATAACCCGCATTAATTTTCCGATGTTTAACTATTCAACGTATAATTAAGGTCGACTTTCGAAATTTTTATGTTTTTCTGTAACTTACGTAAATGCTGCTCACCTTAACGACTTAAAAACCAATGACCATAATTGATCGACTCCTCGCTGTTGGCAAGCTACTGTGTTTACTGGTTATTTCCAGCTTGACGTTGATATCTATCAACGTCCAGGCGCAAAGCGTTGATGATCCCGATGATCTGTATAAACAAATTCAGTCTCTGCAAAGCCTTATGGCTATTAAGATCACTGGCTTGGAAAAAATCCAGAACGATGAAAAGATCCTTGCCCGTGGCAGCTTGGAAGAGCAACTTGAACAGCTCCTGGCTTCGTATAATCACATTGTCAGTCGAAATGGAAAAGGCCAGATTGAGCACATCGTTATTGTTAATAAAAAGCAAAAAACAGACGTCGAAAGTATTATTTTACCCACCACTCTGCAAGGCAATCATTTTATGGTGTCCGTCGCCATTTCAGGTCTTGGTGGTAACTGGCAAACATTGGATATGATTATCGATACGGGTGCCGATTTGGTGGTGTTACCGGAATCGATGATACCGAAATTAGGCCTTGCAAATAGCGCATTTACGCACCATAAAATGCAAACTGCCAATGGCACAACCGATGCAAAAATTGGCTTATTGCAGGAACTGAGAGTTGCCGGGGAAACCGTTGAGAATGTAGAAGTGGCTTTTATTGCAGATCAGCTGTTGGGAAAAAACAGCTTGTTGGGCATGAGTTTTTTAGGGCGTTACCAAATAAATATTGATGATAAATCCCAAATGATTACGCTGTTTAAAAAATAAGGCGCTCTGTGAATAGAGTAGTGGGCAAACAAAGTCTGCCCACCTGGTTGATACATACTTTATTAACTCTTTGAATCTTTTTTGGTCTTCTTTACCGCTTTCTTTTCTTTAGGACTTAGTGCGGGTTTTTTCTTGTCTTCTTTATTGCTTTTTTGTTCTTTGCTCATGGCGTTTGCTCCAACTAGTTGATGGGGGTTTTTCTAAAAACTTATGCAGATAACACCGGCATACCGGTTTTTTTAAAGATTACCAAGGCAACGCTTGTTTGCCAAATACAGAAAAGAAAGCATACTCTTGTACTCCAAAAAGAACAACTTTAAGCGGTTGTCAAAATAACGCTAAAACTCATTCGATACGCGGTTAATTATAACCTATAGCTTCTATCTCCATCATACCAAGTTATTTTGGCCCTATGTGATTTACAGTGGGTAACCCATAATATTAGGCTTAAAAATGTAAGCGGGTCATAAGATAAATTGATCTTACCACAAGTCCTTGAGCCGTCATTCCGGCATGGATTGCCGGAATCCAGTTGCCATGGATGGCAATCGCAAAGCATACAACCAGCTGATTTATAAAATGCTTTTTAATAAATACTCTACAATATAGATGAGTACATCCTTGTACACTGGATCCCGGCATTCCCTGCTGGAATGACGGCTTGAACGTTTTAAGCTATTAATAAAATTTGTGTTTATCGGTATTTTATTATTTAGCCACTACTTCTCATAGTGTCGTTATTTTTAAATCGCTTGCTTAATCCGCTCTAAAGCATTTTGCAGATTAGCCATGCTGGTGGCAATTGAAATCCGGATATGGCCTTCTGAACCAAAGGCAGAACCGGGTACCAAGGCAACGCCTGCTTTTTCGATTAAATAATCAGAAAATTCCAAATCGTTGTTAATGCCGTCCAAACGGGCAATCAGTTTTTCTATATTGGGAAATACATAAAAAGTACCGTCCGTTTCAAGACATTCAACGCCGTCAATACTATTGAGTTCTGCAACGACATAATCATGACGTTTTTTAAACTCAACGCACATGTTGGTTATAAAGCGTTGGTCGCCAGTTAAGGCAGCTTCGGCAGCGTATTGAGAAATAGACGTGGGATTGGAAGTGCTTTGTGACTGAATGGTACACATGGCTTCAATCAAATCAGCAGGGCCTGCGGCATAACCGATGCGCCATCCGGTCATTGAATACGCTTTGGACACACCATTCATAACCACTGTGCGGTCATAAAATTCTGGATGTGCGTTTAAAATATTAACAAACGAGCCTTGATTCCAAAGAATATGCTCATACATATCATCAGTGGCGATAATAATGTTGGGGAAATCAGTCAACACATCACCCAGCGCTTTTAGCTCTTCCAAACTATAGGCAACACCGGAGGGATTGGACGGGCTGTTAATAAAGATCAACCGGGTTTTATCGGTAATGGCGGCACGTAGTTGTTCTGGTGAAATTTTAAAATGTTGTGCCTGTGTGGTTTCAATAATAACCGGCACACCATCGGCCAATAATACCATATCGGGATAAGATACCCAGTAAGGCGCTGGAATAATCACTTCATCACCGGGGTTAATCATGGCCTGGGTCAGATTGTACGAGCTTTGTTTACCGCCGCAAGAAACCAGAATTTGTTTGGGCGTGTAATCAAGACCATTATCGTTTTTAAATTTTTCGATAATGGCTTTTTTTAAGCTGGCAGTTCCGTCTACGGCGGTGTATTTGGTAAAACCACTATCCATTGCCTTAACAGCGGCGGCTTTAATATGGTCTGGCGTATCAAAGTCGGGTTCGCCTGCGCCAAGACCGATAATATCTTTACCGGCGGCACGCATTTGAGCGGCTCTGGCGGTAATTGCCAAGGTAGGTGAAGGTTTAACTGCTTTGACTCTGTTAGAAAGTGTGATAATCATATTCCGCCGTGTAAAATGTAATTTATAAATGACGACAATTATACGCTATGTCTTCTGGCTTGCTAAGAGTACCGTGTTAAAAAGTAGCAGTAAAAGTCTCCCACTCCAAAGTAAGCGGGTTGACGTAAGGGGAATTCCTCCCTTCAAGTCGGCTCTTCTGTCTTGCCAGAAAGAATCTTAATCACAGAGAAACAAGTTAAGTGAAAAAACAATTTAAACTCCACAGCCGATTTCAACCCGCCGGCGACCAGCCCACCGCCATAAAATCTCTGATTGAAGGGTTGAGTGATGGTGAGGTTCATCAGACCCTGTTGGGCGTAACCGGTTCCGGGAAAACCTTTACCATTGCCAATGTCATCAATCAAGTGCAACGTCCGGCGATGATTATGGCACCCAACAAAACATTGGCCGCGCAGTTATACGGTGAAATGAAAGAGTTTTTTCCGGAAAACAGCGTCGAGTATTTTGTTTCGTATTATGACTATTATCAACCGGAAGCTTATGTGCCGGCCTCCGATACCTTTATTGATAAAGATGCCGCCATTAATGAACATATTGAACAAATGCGTCTGTCAGCAACCAAGGCCTTAATTGAAAGAGGCGATACTATTATTGTTGCAACCGTTTCGGCGATTTATGGCTTGGGCGAACCGGAATCGTACTTTCAAATGGTGTTGCATCTGGTCAAGGGTGACATCATTAATCAACGCGATATTTTGCGCCGTCTGGCAGAAATGCAATATACCCGCAATGATCTGGAATTGCGTCGGGCGACTTACAGAGTGCGTGGTGAAGTGATTGATATTTTTCCTGCCGAATCGGAGCAGGAGGCATTACGTGTGGAATTATTTGATGATGAAGTGGAGCGCTTGTCCTTGTTCGATCCGTTAACCGGTGAAATAATCCGGCGACTGGTACGCTATACCGTTTATCCAAAAAGCCATTACGTGACGCCGCGCGAGCAGTTATTAACAGCCGTTGAAGCCATCAAAATTGAGCTTATAGAGCGTCTACAGCAATTACGTTCCTTAAATAAACTGGTAGAAGCGCAACGACTGGAACAACGCACCCTGTTTGATATTGAAATGATTCTGGAGGTGGGTTATTGCTCCGGCATTGAAAACTATTCCCGTTATTTGTCAGGTAGGGCATCCGGGGAATCACCGCCTACCATGTTTGATTATTTACCGGATGATGCGCTGGTGATTGTTGATGAAAGCCATGTCACCATACCGCAGATTGGCGCGATGTATAAAGGCGACCGGTCACGTAAGGAAACCCTGGTTGAATACGGCTTTAGATTACCGTCAGCGCTGGATAATCGCCCGTTAATGTTTGCAGAATTTGAATCCAAATCACCGCAACGCATTTATATTTCAGCCACCCCCGGCCCTTATGAGAAAGAACATTCAGGGGTTTTTGCCGAGCAAGTGGTCAGACCCACCGGCTTGCTTGATCCGGTTGTTGAAGTGCGGCCGGCAACCAACCAGGTTGATGATTTGTTGTCAGAAATTAATCTGCGGGTCGGTGTAAAAGAGCGCGTGTTGGTGACTACCCTGACCAAAAGAATGTCGGAAGATTTAACAGAATATTTGTCGGAACATGGCGTGCGTGTGCGTTATTTACATTCTGATATTGATACCGTGGAACGGGTCGAGATTATTCGGGATTTGCGGCTGGGGAAATTTGATGTACTGGTCGGTATCAATTTGTTACGCGAAGGCTTGGATATCCCTGAAGTATCTTTGGTGGCAATACTGGATGCCGATAAAGAAGGTTTTCTGCGCTCCGTGGTGTCTTTGGTACAGACGATTGGACGAGCCGCCAGAAACATTAACGGCAAAGCTATTTTGTATGGCGACAAGATTACCCGCTCCATGCAACAAGCGATTGATGAAACCGAACGCCGCCGCGAAAAGCAGCATGAGTTTAATCTTAAACACGGTATTGAACCGGCCACCATCCTTAAATCCATCACCGATATTATGCAAGTTGCAATTCCCGGCTCTGGCACAACCTCCGGAAAAGCACTCAATAAAGTGGCAGAATACGCCGCTGACTATAAAACCATGACCCCCAAACAACTGGGTAAAAAACTCAAGCAACTGGAAGATGATATGTACCGCTATGCGAAAAACCTGGAATTTGAGCAAGCCGCCAGAATCAGGGATGAAATTAAGGTTGTGCAGGAGCAGTTATTGATTTAATCCGACACGGGCTATCAATTTAAAGATATTACAGACCACGAAGACACTAAGTTCACGAAGAAAAACAATAGCAATATCTTCGTGATCTTCGTGGTGAAATGTCTTAACTGGATGTCTATTGGGGTGGTCTTATTCCTGACTTCGCCGCTGCCCTAGCCGTTCTAATTTTTTACATTCACTGATTAATAGTTATGGACAGTCGTACAAAATGCGCGTTATTCTGCTTTTTTAAAATATTATTTTAGAGGTCGTCATGACACTTACACCAACCTTGTTACCCGGTATTATCGAAGCCATAGCCGATGTGATCGAAAAAAATGCTGAAGAAATAACAACATTGGATCAAGCGATTGGTGACGGCGATCATGTGATTAATTTACAACGCGGTATTCAAGCGCTAATGACGCAACGCGACGAATTAAGCCAACTGGATTGGGTTGCTGCCTGGCAAAAAATCGGCATGACCTTAATGACAGCGGTTGGGGGGGCATCAGGTTCTTTATATGGCACTTTATTTATGGCGTTAAGCAAAGCCGCGCATGAACAACCTTTAAACCTGCAAAGCTTTGCCGATGTTTTTACCAAAGGCGTAGAGGCCGTTAAACAACGAGGCAAAGCGGTTGCCGGAGAAAAAACCATGCTGGATGTTTATATTCCTGTGGCGGAATACTTGCAAACAGCCGCCGCCAATTCCATTGCCTTACCTGACGTATTGGCCAATGTTTCGCGTGTTGCCATTGCGGGCATGGAATCGACCCGCGATATGCTGGCCACCAAAGGCCGCGCATCTTTTTTGCAAGAGCGCAGCTTGGGCCATATTGATGCCGGTGCTAAAACAGGTCAATTAATGATTTGTGCCATTAATAAGGTATTGACCCGGCAGTTGTCATCCCCAGCGCCATTGCGAGACGAAGCTTTGCCGCAGTCATTTTGAATGGTCGCCCACCTACTCTACCGCGAGCACGAGCCGAAGCCAATCCAGCAACAGTTCGCTCTGAAATTAGTTCGCGTTCAAATTCGGCCAGTGCCGCAAAAATGCCAAAGACCAGCTTGCCGGCAGAAGTTGAAGTGTCAATGGCTGCGCCGTGGCCTGTCAATACCTTGAGACCTACACCTCGACCAGTCAAGTCATGCACCGTATTGATCAGATGACGTAGATCACGGCCCAACCGATCCAATTTCCACACGAGGAGCGTATCACCTTCGAGTAATGCCTTAAGACAAGCCGTTAGGCCTGGACGATCTTCTTTTTTTCCTGAAGCCTTATCCTCATATAACTGCTTCGGGTCAACACCAGCGGCCACCAGCGCATCAAGCTGTAGGTCTATCGCCTGAGAACCATCTATCTTCGATACTCGCATGTAGCCATGTGACTTTTCTAAGTCAGTGTCAGCAGTAATTAGATACTCCCGCGTATTATCTTGATATTCGTAAATTAAAATGTCATAGTCGATGTCAGCAGCGTTCAAAGCCAATGTCAGCACGTTGCAAATTGTCGAAGTTGATGTCAGCACGTTGCAAAGAGGGGCGCTATGATTGACCTTTCTCAAATCGCAGAGCATGAATGGAATGAGGCGTATCGTCGTTCTGAAATTGTACGTCCACTCCTCGAATTTAAGCGCTGTCCACGCAATAGAGCACATGAAGCTGCTATTGAGTTGGGCTTATCCGACCGGCAGGTATACCGACTGATTCAACGGTTACGCGAATCCGATGGCAAATTACTGCTTTATTGTCGGGTGGCTCCAACGGCGGGCGGGGTAAACAACGACTGGCTTCACCACGCGAAAATTTGCTCCAGCGCCTGATAGCCGAAGTTTTCCTTACGCCGCAAAAGCACTCAGCAGCCGTTCTCGTGCTTGCAATACGTAGTCAATCCCTAAAAGCTGGATTGAAACCACCTTCTGAAAGTACTATCCGCCGCCGTATTAAAACTCTATCTCTGGCTGAATACCGCCAACGAGGGGAGCAACACCCTAAAACAAAACCAATTTACGGTGTCACGCCTATCTCCGATTTCCCACTTGACTGGCTACAAATTGACCATACTCCAGTCGACCTAATTATCGTTGATCCTGTTGATCGTTCACCAATCGGCCGCCCGTGGATCACAGTGGCAATTGACGTATTCAGCCGCTGCATTGCCGGATTCCATCTGTCGCTTGAGGCACCGTCGGCGACCAGCGTTGGCCTTTGCTTGACCCTGGTCGCTAGCGATAAAGTGTTATGGCTACAACAGCGGGGCATTGAAGCAAATTGGCCGGTAGTCGGTAAGCCGTGTCGGCTAGGCGTTGATAACGCTTCAGAATTTCACTCGGTCGCATTTGAACGAGGCTGTGAGCAGCATGGCATCGCCATTGAATGGCGACCACCCGGACTACCGCACTTCGGCGGAGTCATTGAGCGCGTCATTGGTACGCTGATGCAGCTTGTTCACGCTTTGCCCGGTACAACCTTTTCAAATCCAACTGAACGCGGTAACTATGACAGCGACAAAACCGCATGTCTAACTCTTGAGGAACTTGAGCGTTGGCTGGCCGTCGCGATTACCAAGTATTACCACCTCCGGCCGCACAAGGGGATTGATGACGAGATACCCTTGCATCGCTACGAGCAAGGTCTCCTGGCACTAACTGCTGCCAACAAAACCATAGCTATACCGCGTGATCCTCGTACCTTTTTAATCGATTTTCTGCCAGTGGTGCGTCGTTCTTTGCAACGGGATGGCATTACAATTGACCATATCACTTACTACAGCAATGCACTACGTCCATGGATACAATTACGCAATCAGCCAACTCCTTTATTGATTCGACGCGATCCGCGCGACTTGTCGAGAATCTTCGTACTTGATGCAGAGCATAATATCTATCTTGAGATACCCTATCGGATGCTGTCTCGCCCGGCTATCACGCTATGGGAGCATAAGTTAGCCCGTAAACGCCTGCGCGAGCAGAAACGTACTGCAGTTGATGAGGCCAGCTTGTTCGCCGCCATTGACGAAATGCGTGAAATTGAGCGTAAGGCTGAGACGCTTACGCGCACAGCACGCCGCAATCGAACACGACGCCCAATTGATTCGAAGTCGGAGAATGTGCCAACTCAAACTGAAATACCCACTTCGACAGTCGATATTGGCCCAGTCTGTCCGTTTGAGGACATCGAACCATGGTAAACCTCAATCACCTAGGACCAGAAGCAAGCGTACTCGCCATGCTGCCTGGCGTAGAGCGGCTTGCTCGACTCAGAATGGAGCGTTGGATCGGCTACACCCGTGCTAACCAAGTATTAGCACAGCTCGAAGCGTTACTCGACAACGAACCTGACAAGCTGCGCCCGCAAAACCTCCTCATTGTAAGCCCAAGTAATAACGGCAAAACGATGATTGCCGAAAATTTCCATCGCACCCATCCCCAGCGAATTTCCGATGATGGTGAACATGAAGTCATTCCTGTACTCATGATACAAATGCCTGCAGAGGCAACGGCGAACCGATTACACACGGCACTACAAATTACACTTGGTACGCCTGTTGGATTTTACGGTCGCCATGATATACGCGAGGCATTGACGTTGCGACTCATGCGTACTGTTGGCGTACGCATGCTGATTATTGACGAGGTACATAATTTATTAGGCGCAACGGCCAGGAGGCAACGAGAGCTATTAAATTTACTCCGTTTTATTGGCAACGACCTGCGTATTCCTATCGTTTGTCTGGGCATCCGCGATGCTTATCTTGCAATTCGTAGTGACGACCAGCTTGAGAATAGGTTTCATCCTCTGCTACTGCCACTCTGGGAGCCAGGAGAAGAGTTTGCCCGTCTGCTGACCAGTTTCGAAACTATTTTACCTCTGCGTGAACCGTCTCACCTATCAACTGCACCGTTGTACGAGCTTATCTTGCGCCGTTCTGAAGGTACGATTGGTGAAATATCCGCGCTATTGACCAGTGCTACCGCCGCAGCTCTGTTGCAAAACGAAGAATGTATTACTTCCGCTGTTATTGAGCGTGCTGATTATCAGCCTCCCAGCGTTCGTCGATGTATGGTTGAACGGGAATTGCGCTAAGTAGTGGCACACCATGCCGAAGCGCTGGCCGTTGCATCCGAAACCGGGTTTCAACGAGACGTTGGAACGCTATGTACGTCGACTTGCTGAGTCTTACGGTATAGGTTACGAACGTTTTTGCCTGCGTGCACTTGGCATACCTGCCGATGATAGTCAGGCAAGACGATTTTACGAACCAACACCAGAATTGCTGCAGCGACTATCGGGTGCTAATCAACAAAAGGCTCTAAAGTTCCACGTGATTTATCGGCACCACCAGCCATAAAAACCGCGAATGTCAGTGTAATTCACGCGACTTTATAAAATAAAGCAAGGCTGAGCGTGACACATCCATAATCTTTGCGACTGATGCTTTTGATACTTTTTTGCCCAAAAGCATCTTAATTTCAGTCTCTTTTCCATCTAGCCGAGAAGAACCATGAGAGCCTTTTGGGCGTCCTAGCACTCGACCTTTTGCTCGCGCGGCAACCAACCCTTCACGAGTTCGTTCTGAAATTAAATCGCGTTCGATTTCAGCAAATAATCCAAACATCGTCACCATTACTTTGCTCTGTATATCCTGCTTGCCATCCAGGTGAATATTTTCCTTGATCGCAACAAGTCGGATTTGATGTTTTAGGAGATCGTCAACAATCTGAATAACTTGACCGACACTACGTCCCAATCGCGACAATTCACTCACTAACATAAGGTCTCCTGCATGCATATCGGCAAAAAGCCCGTCGATACCACGCTCCTTAAGTGATTTTCTCGATGATGCCTGAACTTCCAAAAATTTGTCTATATGCAGACGGTGATGTTGAGCGTAATCAAGTATTGCCAATCGTTGATTGTTGAGTTCTTGGCCGCCGGTCGATACTCGTAAATAAGCAATCGTTTTCATGACTAAATTGGCATTGTCTAAAAATAGGTTTATATGTGAATTTATTGTGCATTATACGCGTAATATATTCAGACATTTTTACGACCAATTATGGACTAACAAAACGAACGTTTCTATGTCTGTATTTTTTTCATTACGTAATAGTTTAGATGCCAAAAATTAAGATTCTCAACACGACCGAAAAAAACACCTTTGAATCGCCACCTGTGTTTAATAGTGTTGAACGCCGGCGATTTTTTACCCTACCGCTAATGCTCAATGAGACAATGGAGAGCTTGAAGTCTCCAACGAATAAAGTTTGTTTCGCGGTGACAGTCGGTTACTTCAAGGCGCAGCACCGATTTTTTGCCCGACAGTTCCATCAAACAGACATTACGTATGTTGCCAGGCAAATAGGCGTACAGATTGATGACGTTGATACGAGCTCTTATAGCAAGGTCACTTATCTTCGCCACCAAAACGTTATTTTGAATTACTTCGGTTTTACCTTCTTTGATACAGCCGCAAGGGTATTTGCCAAACACGAAATTTTAATCATGTTGCGCGTCCAGTTCAGGCCAAAAATAATTTTACTGGGCATCATACAGGTGTTAACGCGTAAGGAAATTTCCCTGCCTAGCTATAACGTACTGGCCGCTTTGATTGTCGAAGCGATTAATGAGCATCAGCACGGCCTAAATGAAATCATCAAGACAGGCCTAAACAAAGCCCAGATAGCGTCATGATTTTCTCGTTGCGTTTGTCCCATAGGGACAGATCACGCAGCACTTTTTCAAGGTATACTGCGTTGGGCGCCTTACCGAACAGCCCCCGACTGAATTTGAGCGTGGCCCAGACCGACTCAAACGAGTCCGTATGCAGCTCTTGCGGCACCAACCCGATGGTTGCCCGTGCCGCACGGTAGTCTCGCACGGTATCGTGACCATCGGCGATGATAGTTCCGGAAGTCGCCTTGACAATGCCGCAGATGATGCTGATCAGTGTCGTCTTGCCTGCTCCATTGGGTCCGAGCAAGGCAAATATCTCGCCGCGTTTTATCTCCAGGTTGATTTTTTTGAGCGCTTGGAAACCACTGGCATAGGTCTTGTTAACGCCACGCACGGAGATGATGGGGACGGAATTTTCGGCGGTCATGGTTACGGATGTGGGTATTGTATTCATGGATATAGGGTATCTCAGCTGAAAGAAGTTATAGGCTTCCTCCCACTTCGCAGTTTTGGGATCATCTAACAAATTGGCACGGAGTTTAATCCAATCATCAACTGTATACTTTCCAGCAATTTTTATATCACCACGTAATTCTGACATACTATTTTGGTTTATCATTTCATCCATTATTTAGCTATCTTTGAAATAACTATCACACCCGTTCAAACTTCCTGACATAATCCACCAACTGAAAATTCTCCTTAATTTCATCATGTGGAATCAATAAATACTTCCAAGCCTTACCACCGTTTTTTAGCAGATACTCGCCAGCATTCTCACACCACTTTGTTGCTGCATCGGCTTTTGCTTGTACTATTGCATCGGTCATTTCTGCTTGTGACTTGGTTTCCACCATCAACACATAGTCATTTGTTTCTGCGATAAAATCTGGAACATATTCCGGATGTTCTGCGCCGTCTTTGTAATAAATCTTAAATTGACCTTTTGCCGGCTTAAACCACTTTTGCGCATCACGCTCCATAATCACGGCAAAGCGACGTTCCGTGTCGGAATCAAATTTCTGAAAGGGGTATAAACAATTACTAAAGCCGCCAAAAAGCATCTGCTTAATCTTGCTTTTATCCGTTACTGTATTGCGATAAGAATGCACGGCTTGACCGGCAGCAACGGTATAGGCGCAATTCTTTAAGGGCGTAAAACCATTATTTACAACCACTTCATAGGTATCGGCCTGCTCCCAAAAATGCTCAGCCATTTGAGTGCGGATGGTCTTGGCAAGTAATTGGCTGTTATTGCTCAAGACGTTATTCACTTCATCGTTTGATGACAGATAGCTTTGTAAATGCGCCACAGCTTGTGTTGCCAAGCCATAAATTAAATCAGCATGATCATCATAAGAAATATCGTCATAATCAATGAGTGCGCGGACAATGTAATTTTCCGGCTTTGCTTCGCTCAAACCAATTTGAGATGCCATTAATTCTTGCTGATTCGTTTCCAGGCTGTGAATCAGAATATCCCGTTCTGAAGGTTGCAGATTCAAGCCGCTCATATCCAAAGTAAAGGGTTTGTAGCCATAACTGACTTCGCCTTTTGGCACAACAACGACACGTGGAATATCTATGGTTTGCTTCACCATCAATGCCGTAACTTTTGCGACAATATCCGCAATGTCTACAGGAGCATCGTCTTCAGGTAACGATTGTTGAGCACTGCTCAGATGCTCTGTGACGGCCTGTACAACGGATGCTTGCACATGCGCATGTAATAATGCTTTGCTGGTGGCAACCGTTGCCGGACTGTGTTGAAACTTGTTCAATTCAGTCATGGCAAATTGGGCAACTGCCGTTTCTGCAACGCTACTAAACAACGGCGGATTAGTGTTACCCAATGCCGGATAAGCCATACCCCCTGCGTTGCCGCTAATCATCGTTTCAAGATTTGAACTGACGGCGACACTTTCAGTTTTTACGTCATCTGAAGGGGCGTCAAGAATGACCTGCTTCAAGCGCAACGGATTGGCAGGGTTATTGGCTTCATCAATTATTTCCTGAAAACGGTCATGAGCCACAATATTTAAGCGATCAACAGCGGTCACGCCGGTACGTTTGCCATAAGGTAAGCGCAAACCACGGCCAATGGACTGTTCAATTAAGGTTCGCGCATTGGCGGCGCGTAACGGCACAATGGTATAAAGATTGGTGACATCCCAACCTTCCTTCAGCATGTTTACGTGTATCACCACTTCCGTGGGTTCATCTGTGCTTTCCACTGCCAATAGTCGGTTAATCATTTCTTCTTCGGCAGCGCCGGTTCTACTGCTATCTACTTGAATTATTTTACCTTTGTAACGGCCATCAAAAAACGCCGCTGACTCCATCAGTTCCAACAACTGTGCGGCGTGTGTCGTATCTCTGGCAATAACCAGCATAAACGGTTTAACGATGGCGACATCATTTTCACGCGCATAAGTCAGCAACTCCACTTTGGTTGCTTCGTGCAAACGAATGCCGTCCATTAACTTGATACGCTCCACTTCTTCTTTAGTGTGTTGCGTTGCATCAAAGTTACGTTGAGTAACAACGGCAGGCTCTTTGACAAAACCATCATCCATAGCCATTGATAAGGGATAATCAACAACTACGTTTTTAAACGGCACTGTCCCTTTACTACTTTCCGTAAACGGTGTTGCCGTTAATTCCAGTCCCAGTAAAGGTTTCAAGTCATTCAGCGCACGAACACCGGCATCGGCTCTATAACGGTGTGATTCATCCATTAACAACACCAGGTCTGGCAGTTCTGCCAAATAGTTAAAGTAGCTATCGCCCAAGTATTCTGACAAGCGTTTAATCTTTGGCGACTTGCCGCCACGCACTTCAGAATTGATTTTTGAAATATTGAAAATATTGATGGAAACAGAGGTCAACAAATCCAGCGCACGACCCTTTACTTCATAGTCATCACCAGTAATAATTTTGGGGTGATTAATGGCAAACTCGGCAATGCCCTTAAAGACATATTTTTTGGTGTTGGGCGTAAAGTCGGCAATCAGTTTATTATAAATGGTCAAGTTGGGTGCCAACACAAAAAAATTGCTAATGCCATGCGCCATGTGTAGATAACTAATAAACGCACCCATCAATCGGGTTTTACCGACACCGGTTGCCAAAGAAAAACACAGTGATGGAAACTCCCGTTCAAAATCGGATAGCTTGGGAAACTCAAGTTTCAAGGTTTCCAGCACCTCGGCAACATCCCTTTTAGGATGCAGCATATCCGGTGATGCGGCAATGGCTCGCTGTAAAGCTTCCAATGAATCGCGCTGTGGTTTACGTAAACTCAACCGCCCTGAAACGGTTTGAAACACTTTATGACTCATGTTAATGCCTGCTGTTTGAGTTCTTCCGCAGAAATTCTGCATAATACGCCATCCTTGATCACGACAATGGCTGTATTGGTTTGTATTGCCGTTTGTCGTGCTAGTTGTGCCGCTCGCTTGATGGCTGCAACAGAGGCAAGCAAGTCAGGATTTTTTGCCAGTTGTAATTCGGATGCTTTCATCAATTTTCTCCCCATTCAATCAGTAACGGCTCTTCACCGGCATTGTCATATAACGCCCAGTCATTGACGATAGGACTATACTGCTGCTCAAAATTTTTACGACCCGCAACAAAACGGCGACGAATAACGGCTTCTGGAATATGATGACCGCCTTGCTGAACTCTAAAAGCAACGCGCTCAATTGCCACGTCAACCGTGGGCAAACTTAAAAAATATAAGCTGACCTTGTAACCTTGATTCTGCCATTTTTGTATATGACGCAAATAGGCCAAGCCCGAGAGCGTAGTTTCAAAAGCGAAGGACTGTTGCTGTGCGACACACTCCGCCATTTCCTGCAACATCAAGCGGCCTGCCTTAATAGCCATTATTTCAGGCGCAAACGGTGACAATCCGGCGGCAATCAAATCCGCATTGATGAAACGCTGGCAGTGTGCTTCTTGAGGTAAAAAGGCACGAGCAAAAGTCGTTTTACCCGCGCCATTAGGTCCGGCAATGATTATGATTCTTTGTGTCATGGTTCTTTACCAAAGAGATCACCTTGATCCGTATTGACTCGTTTAAGGCTAACTTTCTTGGGCTTAACTATTTCTGGTTCAGGTTGAGCCATCGGTAAGTTGGCCACATTCAAACTGTAATCGTCATGCGCCCACTCGCAACGCGACAACACCATCTTGGGGATTTTCTTTAAGGTAAGATTTTGAAACTGATCCGACTTGCCACGAAACGCCGCACAACACACCAACAACGAACGATCCCCGCCAACTTCATCTGACAACTCTTCCAGTTGCTGGTGGGACAAGTTCTGTGTCGTGACGTAAATGAAATCTTGTTCAGACGAATAGCCATGATTCCACCATTGACTATCAGACGGTGCGGAAGTAAAGCCTTCCAACTTGCATAACGCTTCTGCCAGCATGGCCGGATTGTAGTTTTTATTAACAACCCAGTTGCCCCAACGATCTTGTTCCAGTAAGGACGGAGCCAAACTGTAATAACGAAAACCGCCACCGCCATGCCAGTTTACTGTTTTGGAAATGCCGCCTTGGTCTTCACCGTCAACGACTTTTTTGAGGCGTGGAATAATGTGCGTGTGACAATGTTCACCCAACTCAATCATGATCCAACGACGACCCATTTTATGAGCAACTGCGCCAGTGGTGCCTGAGCCAGCAAAAGAGTCTAGTACAAGGTCATTGGGATTTGTGGAAATCTGTAGCGCCAACTTTAAAAGCTCTTCTGGCTTTGGCGTCGAAAATGGCTCGATTTCTGGTAACAATTTTCGTAAATGATCCCGTTTAGCTGATTGATTGCTTCCCGCCTCCTCAGCGGGCCACCAAGTTCTTGGAACAACCCCATCCTTCACTTCTGTGATGTAGCGTTTAATAATGGGCAAGCCATCCCCGTTTGCACCAAAATAAACACGTCCCTCTGTTCGTGCCTGTTCAAAATTCGCTATAGAAAAGCGCCAGTAATTTCCAGAAGGTGGAACTACGACTCGCCCAGAAGGCAAAGTAATTGGAAATCGCGCACCTTCGCTACCACTTTTTGCTGTTCCATTATCACCTTGTAACCAAGGACCACGAGGGTCACTGTCTGGATTTCTATATCTAGCTTTTTGCGCATCAGTTCTTGGTAAAGGATTTCGTATTTTTCGCCAAATGTCACGGCTCTTCGCATACAACAGAACATGGTCATGAGCACTTGATATATCAGTATCGTTCCTCCGCCCTTTATCCTTCTCCCACGCAAAAGATGCAACAAAATTCATTCGTCCAAAGAGTTCATCACACAACACCTTCAAATAATGCGCTTCATTATCATCAATGGTAATCCACAACGAACCATCTTCTGACAACAAGGAACGGATAATCTCCAGACGGTCACGTATCAACGACAGCCAAATGGAATGTTCCAAGCCATCGTCATAATGGGTAAAGGCACTGCCGGTATTGTACGGAGGGTCAATAAACACGCACTTTACTTTGCCTGCATAGGCTTGTTCCAATGCTTTCAACGCCAACAGGTTGTCACCAAAAATCAGCTTGTTATCAAACTGGTCTTCCCTCTCCCCCAACCCCTCTCCCAACGAGAGAGGGGGACGTTTGAATTTTGCGTGATACGACAAACTGGAATCTTCCAGTAATATTCTTGGTTCCAGTTTAGGGCGCTTATCCTTGCCTATCCAAGTCAGTTCCAGTTTGGTTTTACTCATGCGTTATGCTCGTGTTTTTTAGTTGCAGCTTGTCAATTACTTATAATCAAACGATAATTAAATCGGATTAGGGATACTTGGTCGGCATCAAGCCTCGATGGAGTCATCGGGGCTTTTTGTTATGCCGTCAAATTGTCGGCGCATCTGGATTTCCCAATTGAAAGCTGACTTTCAAGTCGTTCATCCAAGAGGGTTCAATAACCTTATCGTGTTGTAATCGACCCACGATAATGCCAGTATGAATACCTATTTCCTCAGAAAAGTTTTTTACGGCTTCTTTGTTACGCAATCCTGATAACCGTTCATGATAATCAACGGGTATTAAAAACTCCCGCGCCCATTTATTTGCCTGTTCTTCTTGAGGGTCTTGGCAATCGGTATTTAGATCGTCCAAATAAATGGCTTTTTTTCCATCCGCATGTAACAAAATATGTGCCGCTTCATGAAAGAAAGTGAACCAGAATTTATCGTTGGTTTTGCCATAGAGCGATAATTGAATCAGTGGTTTATGTGGATTTAACCAACGGGCCACACCACTGACATGTGCTTTTGGTATAGCAGGCACCATAACAAAAATAACTCCCGCTTCATGGCATAAACGGCGCATCTCGGGTTCAAAAATTCCGGGGGATAGCATTGTCAATTCACGAATACGATGCAGTGCTTTTTTAAATTCACTTTGGTTGTAGTGTGGACTGTCTAATTTTTCAACTTCGATTTCCCCTAAACGTAACCAAGAAGAAATAGCTCCCATATCGGACTGAGTTTCACGAGTGCGCCGAAAAGCCAATTGCATTCCGGTTTCATAATGTTCTTGCCATTGTTCGGGCGATGCCACGCCAAAAAAGCGTAATAGCTGTTCAACCAAGTCAGGTTTGGCTTGTGCAGTTATCCGCTGATTGGGAATAACGCCTGCTTTTTTTAATTCGTTTAATGGTAATTTATCAAGCCAAGTTATCGACTTTTGATTAAGTTCTTGCACTTCAATTCGTGCCAAGTGTTCGCGATATTTAGCTTCTCTATTAAGCCAAAAATTGGCTGTTGAACCTAATACGCGCTCCAATCGTAACGCCGCGTCTTCAGTCAACGCGGCTTTGCCTTTAATCAATTGATTAAGATGTTTTTTGTTGTAGCCTAGTCGCCCAGCGAGTTCTAATTGAGTCCAATCTTTTTCTTCAAGTAAATCTGTAATGGTTTCACCAGGGGGTGACACCCAATCGGGACAAAACGCCGTCTGTTGGTTAGTCATAGTTATTTCCTCTTCTGTTTGGGCTTGTGATAATCGCCAATGTAAACAATGGTTATTGCTGTCACTTTCACCCAATCTGTATTGTTATGCTCATTTAATGGTATCGGTTCATGATCTGGCTTAAACACCAAACGCTTGCCATCGGATAGATCAACAGAAAATTCCCTTAAACTGTCGGGTTCTAGCGGATGGGGGCGACCCGCTGTAAGTTCGTAGACGTTTTCGGCGGCTTCTAAATCACTCAAACGGGTGCGCAATTTTCTTGAACAATCCGAGCCTAGTTCTGCTTCTGCTTTTTTTCTGTTTTCACAAAGTTCACGGAGTTTTTTATTCTTGAACGCTATTTGCATTATTTAATATCTTCTCTTCGCCAAAAAATACAATGGGGGTTTCTTATAAAGCCCCATTGCAATGATTTAATTAATATGGATTTATATCATTCAATCTAGCAAAAGCATTGTACAGGCAACAGATCATTCTATCTATATTTACCTATTTGGTAAACTTTATTTTCAATAATTTATTGCAAACTCCAACCAATTGTAAACAAATCTTCTGCGTATGATTTCTGATTGAGCTTGCTTTCCAGTTGCTCAATTAGGGCTTCTCGGCGCTCATCAACTTCATCCTGCCGGTCAAACAATTCTTTGCGCTGTTTATTACGAGTGCGCTCCAGCTCATGCTGCTGTTTTTGCCATGATAACTTTTCTTCCAGTGTCGGTGCTATCTTTGCCTGACGGCGCACTTCTTTAATCTGTTGGTCAATATCCTTGATGCCGTGTTCCAGTCCAAATTTTAAATCATCCGCCCAATGGTCAAGCTTATTCACTTCGTCTTCAAAAAAGGTCAAGTTACGACTGTTGACCATTTTAATAATATCATTTTTAGAACGGGTCAGTGCAGCTTCAAGTTGGCTACTGGCTAACACACTATGCTGCTGGCATTGAGGCGCTGGCAATTGCATGAGTTTCTGTGCCGTTTCAGCAGGCAATAATTGACCGTCACTGGTCTCAGCTACAAACATCAGATGGTCTTCGGTTCGTTCCAATGCTTCTATGCTAAAACGCTGTAACTTTAATGTACCGGATTGCCCAAGCAGTGCTTCAATTACACTAACTTTTACGCCATGTGCGGCATAGTCAAAACTAATCTGCGCGGTGGGCGTTGGTTTATTTTTTGCTGTTTCCAACACCCACTCACCGAGTGGATGATTGAGACGATAGACGTGGGCATTAACTGACGCTGCATTTTGGTTTTGGCCTCGGGCAATCAATTGATAGTTGCCCAGTGGCACTTCTGTTGTCACATTATCATGCAGATTAAATCGGTGAAGATCGTCATCAAAGCGGGCATAGGTTTTAAGTTGATGCTGAGTTACCGCCCAGAACCAACGGCTGATTTTATCCAAGCGTTGTTCTGCTTGGTTCAGTTGTAACTTGAGCAAGTTGTGAATGTCTTCATCAAAATTATCCAGCAGCTGTTGCCGCGTTTCAGTCATCTGTTTGTTAATGTCACTTTCCATTTCCTGTTGGAGTTGGGTGAAGGCGACCTCAATTTGTTCCGTGGTACGGCAGGTTTCGTAAATGGCTTGTATGCGCTTTTCAAAATCAATGCCGGATTCAATTGAGCCCAGCACATCGTCGGACGCACCAAAAACACCATCAAACAGATGGAACTTATCTGTTAATAATTGAAGTACACGCTGGTCGGCATAGTTGCTTTGGTTAATAAAGTTGATGACGACTACATCAAAATTTTGGCCATAACGATGACAACGACCAATACGTTGTTCTATACGCTGTGGGTTCCAAGGCAAGTCATAGTTGATGACCAATGAACAAAATTGTAAATTGACACCTTCGGCACCGGCTTCTGTTGCTATCATAATCTCGGCATGAAACTGAAAGTGTTCAATAAGGGCTGTGCGTCTGTCAATTTGTGGCGAGCCGGTTATTTTGTCAGAGCCTTTATTTTCTACTAACCATTGCTGGTAAATTTGAGTGGTTTCCGGGCTGTTATTGGTGCCGTTAAAGGTGACCAAGGTATCTGAGTAATGATTGGCAGCAAGATAGTTTTGCAAGTATTCTTGGGTGCGCTTGGATTCGGTAAAAATGACAGCTTTGCGCGGGGCATTCATTATCGCCATTTGTTCAAAACCCTGATTCAAGGCAATCAATAAGGCCTGAGCTTTGCTGTCGTCACTCATTTTTTCAGCTTGTTCAATGAGATTTTGTAGTTCAAGTATTTCCAGCTTCAACTGCTCTTTATCTATGACTTGCTCAGAATCATCTATGGAATCGCTATCCAACTCTTCAAGATAATCCGTTTCAAGGTCATCGCTTTCAATGAGCTTGGCAATAAAGTCAATATCATCCACCTTATGTTCACGAAGCGTTTCCAGTCGGCATTTGATGGTAATTAATGTACTGTGGACTGCATGGGTACTGGAAGCTAATAACTTACGCAAAATAAGTCCGGTAAGATGGCGTTGACGCTTAGGCAGCGCATAACTGTCCTCACGTTCCAGTAACGCGGTAATACCATTATAGAGCTGCATTTCTGCATGTGATGGCGTGAAGGGAACCGTAATGGTCTTGCGCTGTGTGTAACGAATATATTCCAAAACCTGTTTGCGCAAGGTTCGTTTTACAAAGCCTTTTAACCGGTCTTTAAGCTGGCCGATGCCATCGTTACCCATGTAGTGTTGGCGAAACGATTTTTCGTCACCAAAAAGATGTTCATCCAGCAGGGTTGATAAGCCGTAAAGTTCTAACAATGAGTTCTGTAAGGGTGTAGCTGTTAGCAGTAACTTTTGACGACCTGATAAGGAACGCTTTAATGATTGTCCCATTTTGTTACTGGTACGATAGGCGTTACGTAACTTGTGTGCTTCATCCATGACCACCAGATGCCAAGGTTCAATCAGTAGTGAATCCTCTAAACGTACTGCAAAATGGTAGGATAAAATGTTGATGCAGTTGTTGTTGAGCGGATTGGAAACGCCTTGCTTCTTCAATTGACGCCACGTGTTGGCATCAAGTATCTGTGACGGTAAATTGAACTTGTCTTGCAGCTCTTGCGCCCATTGCTTGCGTAAAGAAGCCGGGCAGATTATCAGTAATTGACGTTTGCGTTCAGCCCAATACTGGCAAAGAACCAAACCGGCTTCAATGGTCTTCCCTAAGCCGACTTCATCAGCAAGAATAACACCTTTGTTAAACGGATTGTGGAGCGCAAACAGTGCGGCGTTAATTTGATGAGGATTGAGATCAACCGTTGCATCAAATAATGACTGGGATAGCCTGTTAACGCCATCAGCTGCGCACTGGCGAGTCAGCTCATAGGCGTAGTATTTCGCATGGTAATCAGTTATCACTCGCTGCATAAATCCATTGATTGTTGTTTAATCCGTTACGTGACTAATTGGTTGTTAATCGCCAGGAGGTTGTATGCTCTGAAGGCTGTTGGCTTGTAACTAAGATTATGAATATTACAGCAAATTGTCCTTAGTTACTACGAGCTCAAGAAAACCAACCCGCCATACTGAATAGTAATTATGCGTTATCTCATGACTTAAATGCGTAAATTTATTTCTTGATGATGTTGACCATACGTGTTGGCATCGATTGAAAATTGACCAACTGTACTGGTTGAAATTTGATTATGAAATTCAATTTTAATATTTAGATAATCAATGACCTAAAAAAATAGCACTGGTCAGTCGAGTTCCGGTAATAATGATGTCATTTTCAGAAGACGACTGCACTACTACCGATAATAATCGAAGAAGTTACAGATTCAGTTTTTACCGAGTAGTTTCAAACCGTCCTCCCGTAACTCTCCTTTTGGAGAAACGTGTCGATATAACGTCTGCCGGGTAACCCCCAGCTCATTACAGAGATCCCCCACTGTAGTTTCAGGCTGCCCCATCGCCGCCATTGCGAGACGAAGCTTTGCCGCAGTCATTTTGAATGGTCGCCCACCTACTCTACCGCGAGCACGAGCCGAAGCCAATCCAGCAACAGTTCGCTCTGAAATTAGTTCGCGTTCAAATTCGGCCAGTGCCGCAAAAATGCCAAAGACCAGCTTGCCGGCAGAAGTTGAAGTGTCAATGGCTGCGCCGTGGCCTGTCAATACCTTGAGACCTACACCTCGACCAGTCAAGTCATGCACCGTATTGATCAGATGACGTAGATCACGGCCCAACCGATCCAATTTCCACACGAGGAGCGTATCACCTTCGAGTAATGCCTTAAGACAAGCCGTTAGGCCTGGACGATCTTCTTTTTTTCCTGAAGCCTTATCCTCATATAACTGCTTCGGGTCAACACCAGCGGCCACCAGCGCATCAAGCTGTAGGTCTATCGTCTGAGAACCATCTATCTTCGATACTCGCATGTAGCCAATTAGTATGGTCCACCTGTCACTTATACGTTCGATTATGTGACATAATCGCCGTAATACATGTTCGATGTCAAAAATTGTCACTTAACCCGTCACTTATAGTAAGACATGCAAAGGGTTGCTATTAGATTAAATGTGACACCCCGTCGATAGAACCCAACGATACCAACAGTATTGTAGTTTGTACATTTTGGCTCGCATAATGATCTTGGTTTGTTGATCTAATATTTGGCAGCATGAACAGAATCTCGTGCAGAGGAGTTTTAAGCATAAATCAAGAATAGTACATAAGACTATTAATTAGCGTGTGGTCAGAAGTCCTATGCACATAATCGATCTACGCCAATAAAATGGTGCAGTCGTCTTCTGAAAATGACACCAAAAATGGTAGTATTTAGGGTATTCATCAAACTTCCGTTTGTTGGACACCATTTATAACAAGTGTAATGGTCAACAAAAAACGGAAATTATTCTTAGACGGCTTTCATATATAATTCCCTCACCAATTCCAATGGCGATTGGTAGCTCTTCAGAGCTCAAACCATGTCTAATACCTCATCCTATTTTACATGCAACACTTCACTAGCAAATGACTTGTGTGTGATAATATCTTCGAATCTGCTGATAAAAAATTCTAGACTATGACACGAAAAATGACCATAGGGGGTACACCTAATGAATAATCAACTCATTATCGACAAAGTGCTACATGATACCTTTCCTGACGAGTACTCCACCCTAGGGAATGAAACTATAGCCAAATTAATTGAGGGTAAAATTAAATTCGAGCCGCCGGAGAAGGGGCGTCTTATGCCAATAACGGAGATATTTCAGAATTTGATGGAAGGAATTGCTTTTATTAATACAGTACTGGAAGTCTATGATTATTTAGAAAAAAAGTTAGAAAAAGAACCCACAGAGACGGATACAGAGAAAGAGATTAACTCACGAGGTGTCTTGCCTTGTAAATTGGATCAGAACAAGTCAAAAAAAGTAATTCAGTCTGTAGTTAATCAAAGAAAGCAAAGAAAGAGAAAGTGATGTCATTTGCTGGATTACAACAAGTATTTTATTTTGTTGAATCAAAGTCGAGACTGTTTCCAGCCCTCTTATATTCCTGCGCATTGTTTTTTCTTGTGGATAGTGATATCTGGCTCAAGGCTGTATCGATTGTTTTAGCATATCTATCTGCTGGTATATTTTTGGAATGTATTGTCGCGTATTTTGACAGCCAAACACTGGTGCAAATTTTAGCTTATATTAACAAGTATTCTGCCTGTTTTTTTGAAAACAAAAAGCTTAAACAAGTCGTGGGGGAAAAACTTGCCTCGCGAATCATCAATCGGGCGATCGGAGGCGATCGTCGAACAATAAGCAGAACCATGATTCGGCTGCTAAAAGGGAAAGACATCAAAAGTATCGCTCAGGATAGCATACATGTTTGGGTCGTGCATTTCGGAAACAGTGAAATCTATCCTGACTCTCCGGTAGTATTTGTCAACACCATTGGTGGTCATATTTTTTTGACGAAATGGGCAACCACCACCACGACGATAGGGAAATTCTGGCTCCTACATGAGCTTGGTCACATCTCCCAAAGAGCCAATTATACCTATATGATAAGTCGCATTGGCACGCTTCCTTTTTTATTTGCCGCAGTGTGGGCTGTTGGCCATATCGACCACGCCAGGATCAGCAATATTACTGAGTTCTCCATACTCATATTTCTTATTTTCATCGTATTACTGGGACAGTTCTGGTCTGCGCTGAAGGAGATTGGTGACGTCGAGCACGAGATGGTCGCTGATGATTTCGCGTTTACAGCTCTTGAACAGGAAGAATTAAATAAAGTTGCCGCTTATTATGAAAATGGAAAACTTCCATTAGATGAAAAGCTAAATGCGATTATTGAGCCAAAGCGACGAGAGCATCTAGCTCACAACTTGGAAATGATCCGCGAAGGGAAATTATCAGAAATGTTATACAAAAGAACATTGCATCCTATCGACGTACCGTCAGTATACTCGATATTTATAGCGTGCATATGTGCCACGTTAGGCCTTGCGTCTCTACCTCAACTTAATTTGGAAATATCGATTAGGTTTGAACTAGCATGCTTACTTTGTGTTTACCTTGCCGGAAAAGCACTGAGTTTAAGGAAAAATGGATTGAATAATCAAGTTGATAGAGAAATTACTCAACGTTACCGCAGTCCTTCGAAACGGCGGAGATAGCCTAAACATTTTGTTTGAGGTCGTAATAGACATTCTGAAAAAAACGTCGCCAAGGATAACGGAACTAAATCCGGTTTTCGTCAATAGCTTTGTAACACATGCACTGGCGATACCTGCCAGCTGTGCTTAGTATCCCCGAAAATAGTACGGAGGGACTAAACCGACTGTAGCACTTCAGCGGTTGTTACCGCCCCCTGAAAACAATTTAACATAATGAAGGTCATTTTATCCGAAGTGTCTTTGTTAGTGCAATATAGTAATGTCCTGTTTTAGCAAAGTAGAAATGTCCTGCATTGGCTCACATTTGACTGGCGGCTCCCGACCCCTATTTATAGTACTCAACTATATATAGTATAGATGATTGCATGCTGCGAAGCGCTATTTCATTGGTTTACAGCAAAATTTAAGCCTATTAGCTTTACATAGTTTCGTTGGTGTTCTGAAGTGGGAAATCCACCAGACTCAGGAAATTGTATAAATTCTTCTCACTTTCATTTAGTCGTTGGCCAACTTCCCGATGAAGGGAAAGGAAATGGGGTAGTTCCATAAATCCGACACAAAAATGTACCGCTAAATCCCCCAGATGATGGTTGATCAGGCACTGTAACTATGTATAGAGCGCTACCAGCAATGTCAAGTAGCGCAAAGGGGTACAAGTCGAAATGAAACATATCTATACATAGTGGCCGTGAATTGACTGTCAGCTCCAACTAAAAATCAACACACTCCGAGATGGGCTTGATGCACAACCTGTTTCCGTTGATTAATGGCCGAACAGCCCGAAAATGGCTCAATTCTATGGCCATTGACAGGATGTGAAAAATAGCCAGAAAAGTGTAGCATTACACCAGTAAAGTGTAATAATCGTACGCAAGAGCATTCATGGGAAATAACCACAAATCACAAAGTGACCCAAGCGAGATAGTCGTATTTTCTATCATTAACCCATTAGTTTGCTCGGAATTAGGATTGGTAATGAGAGGTTGCGGTAACCTCATGGTAAAATCGTTATATCCATATAATCCACTGACTACAACCGTTACAATTTCTCAAATAAAGGCACAAAGGGTCCAAAAAGTTGTGCGCTATTTGGCGCTTTTCGAGAAACTATCCTGAGCGTTGATGATTGTCAATTCACTGATACCCCGCCAACTCAACATAACCCTGACCAGAAATAAGCGTGCCGTTTTTAGTGCCTTTAATGCTGACAGCGCCTTCCCAATACCGATAACTGACGTTGAGTTCCTGATCATTGAGTAATGGAACAATTTCAATCTCAAGATTCTGATTCGGAATGCTCAAATGCCAACGCGATGGATAAGTGATTTTTGAATGGGGACTTTTCCAGTTATCGAGAATTTTAATGGCGACATCCCTCTCTTTCAAGGCTATTTTTGCGTTGTCCGCACGCACAAAAGAACCTGAACTGTTGCTATCCGGTTGGCCGTCTTTACGCCGCAATTGATAAAACATTAACTCGGTGTTATCCGACAATTGCAAGGCAAACCAGTCCCAGCCGCTTTGCTCCTCTGACAAGGCGCTGGTGCTCCATTCCCTGTCCATCCAACTGGCACCGGTTACTGAAAATTGTTCATTGGCAATTGTAACTGCACCTTTGGTTTCCAGACGCGGGTATGAATAATAATACGAGGCATTACCTGGCTTCAAACTTTTCTGGCTTAAGCCTTGGTCGCCTTGTAAAACGTAACTTTTTTGTGACGTTAATAATAAATCAATACCAAAGTCATCTGTTTTGGCGTGTAGCCGCAACGGAAAATCTGCGTCACCTTCTGTTTTTGCCGACCAATCATACAACCAAACCTGATATTTTTTAGTTAAGGCACCGGCAAGATCATTGCCTGCCCGGCTAAATCGCTCATCCGTATAAAATCGGCTCTTCTCTACATCAGTCAAGGTTAAGTGCGCCATGTACAGTTGATTGCTTCGCCAGGCAGATTTTGACTCCGGTGTTTCGGGGTTAAGCGCAAAACGAAAAAATGTCAGCTCGTAACCAAATTGTCGGCCTTGGGTGTTGTTTAAATTACCGGTAAAATACCACCACTCAGTCCGGTAGGGATTGTGTGGGCCGTGGTCGATTGGGAAGGTAAACTTTTTCGGCGTTAACGCCCGCGCAAAACCTGGATCATCTTTGGCTAAAACATGACTAAAAGCAGCATCTTTTTTAGCAAGTGTGGTGCTAAAAAAACGCTCAGTAACCCATTTCATATCAGAAGGCACTATAAAAAACTGCAACCCAACAATCACCAGTAAAAACATCAGACCTAAGGCAGCCCATCCTTTCCTTTTCATTCGATACGCAACGCTTCGGCGGGTTTGGTTCGTGCCATTTTTATAGCCGGAAAAACACCGGCAAGCAACGCGGCAACAAACGCCAAGCCCACACCTTGATACAGAACGCCTGCCTCAACATAAAAGGCCATCGTCCAGCCGAATGAGCGCTGATAAACCACAAAAATCAACACATAAGCCACGATAAAACCGACCGGAACAGCCAACAATCCGGCAACCAACCCCATCAATCCGGTTTCACTGATAATCAGCACCGTTAACTGGCGGGAGGTTATCCCGATGGCCCGTAAAATACCCAACTGGCGTGTCCGCTCAAACTGCAAGGCCATTAAAGCACTGAACACCCCCACAAAAGCAATGCCGGCAGACAGCCAGCGCAAGGTTTCGGTAATGGTAAAGGTTTGCTCAAATATTGCCATGGAGGCTTTATAAATAGCCTGATCAGATTTCACGGTTTGCTGTGCCGTCAGTAGTTGACTGACCTCACTCTCCAGTTGCTTTAAATCAGCTCCTTGATTGACATAAATCCCAATACCGGAATAACCCAAATCGGGCCAATAGTGCTGGTAATTCTGCCGACTTATCGCCAGATGACCTTGATCACCGCTGTAATCTGCATAAATGGCGATAACTTCAAACGCCTGTTCGCCTTGACCGGTTCGTAATAAAATCTTTTGACCTAGCTTGACTGCGTGATGATAAGCATAAGGTTCGGTTACCATGACGGTCTGTTGGTTTTCAAACCGGTGCCAAAGGTCGTTGTTCACTTTATGTTTAAAGATAAAGCCTTCTTTGGATTTTTCATTGATCTCAAATACCGATAGTTTGGTCAGTTGATCATCAACAATTAACTGGGTGTGCAAGGCACTACTGAGCATTTTTACCCCGTCAATATTAGCTATTTTTTGCTTCAACTGATGATCTGCCAAGGCCTTATCGGCAGTCATTTTATCGCCGGGCAAGGACACATAAAGATCGGCTGGCAAACTGGAATGGACCCACTGCGCAACCGTTTGGCGAAAGCTGCCTATCATTAAATCCATCCCGATGGTAGCCGATACGGCAATCATCAATGCCGCTATGGCAACACCTGTCCTACTAATTTCAGCCGAAACCATGCGTGCCGGTAATCGCCCCAAAACGCCTAAAAACCGTGCCAATAACCGCTCAATCAGTGTCATCAATACCAACGTAATCACGGGCGTCAATAAGCCAAAGCCAAACAATATCAAAAAAATACTGGCCAAGCCCAGGGTGATGCTTTTACCGGAAAAAAACGCTAACCCCAAGCCCCCGACTATCAAGACGGCACTGATTAAACCCACTTTTTTGATTAACTGACGACTGCCCGATTCCAGTTGCGATCGTGCCAAAACCTTAACCGGCGACAAGCGCGTCGCTTCAAATGCAGGCGGCAATACCGCCAGCAAGGTGGCACTGATGCCCAGCACCATACCCTTGCCGATTTGTAACGGGGTAATCATTAAAGAAGCGGCGTCGATACGAAAATAAATGGCGTTAATGGTTCCCGAGATTAAATACAGCAACCCTTGACCCAAGACGATGCCAAGGGCGATACCCAGTAAAGTGCCGATTATCGCCAACACCGTGGCTTCACCAATAATGAGTTTAAAAATCTGCTGCCGGGTGACGCCCAATAAACGCAAACTGCCGATTAAGCGCCGCCGTTGGATAACCAGAAAGGTCATCGTGTTATAGATTAAAAACATGCCCACCAACAAGGACAACAAGCCCAATGCCTTTAAGTTGATAGAAAAGGCTCGCGTCATTTCCCGCATGGAATCGGCCTGACTATCGATAGACACCACCACCGCATTACCGGGCAACGCCTTTTTTATCGCCGCCAACGTTGCCGGTGCATCTTTCTCAAGCCGCACTTCAATAGAACTCAATTGACCAAAATACCCCAATACTTCTTGGGCGGTGGCAATGTCGGTAATAATCAACGTAGCCACTACCTGTTCTGAAACGGCCTCATCAAACGTAAGCAAACCTATTATTTTGAGTGGTTGCAGGCCTTGGTCAGTAATAACCGTTAGCTGATCATTGACTTGCAAATGCAGACGCTGTGCGGTTTCTTCACTCAGTAGCGCAGTATTGGGTTCGGTAAGCAAGCGGGTTAAAAAATCCGGGGCCGACTTGCCTTGTTGCTGACTTTGCCAACCCGAATGTAAGGCTTTTTCAATAAACGGATCGATACCGATTAATTTAAAACTCTCTTTATTGGCTTGCGCCAGCTTTATATAACCGGTGACCACCGGTGATAAATGGGCGATGCCCTGCCCTACCCTTAATTGGGAATACAAGCTCTCATCAAGCCCGCCATCACTGGCAATAATACGGTGTGTTGCCGAGCCGGAAAAAGCCTTGCCCGCCTGATTAAAGGATTTAAGTGAGCTTTCCATTGCCAAATCAATAGCAATAACGACGGCCACGCCCAACGCAATGCCCACGATAGCCAGCACCAATTGCCACGGATGCTGCCATAAAAAATTGCGACTGGCGCGTTTAAGAAGGGAATTCATGCGTTAGCAATAACTTGTTGCGGATGGATAAAACCCGGTCAGCCTGACCGATAACTTCCTGACTATGGGTTGCCATAATCATGGTTTTACCTGATTTCCTGACTAAAATATCCAGCAACGCCAAGACCTGTTCGGCGGTATCCAAATCCAGATTTCCGGTGGGTTCATCCGCAAGAATCACATCCGGATCATGAATTAAAGCACGGGCTATCGCAACCCGTTGTTGTTCACCACCGGATAAACGATCCGGATAACTGTCAAGCCGATCCGATAACAATAATTTTTCCAACAATTCAGCGACCTTGTCACGATCGGCGCGAGTTACCCGTTTGATGAGTTCCAATGGCAACAGCAGATTTTCCGCAACCGTCAACGTAGGGATTAAATTATAAGACTGGAATACAAAACCAATATGATGACGTCGAAACAGCGTGCGGTCATGCTCGGAAAGTCCGGTAATATCGGTGCCATTTATAAAAATTTTGCCGCTATTCGGTGGATCAATACCACTGACCAGATTTAAAAAAGTAGACTTGCCTGAACCGCTACGGCCCAGCAAAACAATAAATTCGCCACGACTCACCTGCAATTGCAAGTCACTAAAAATCTCATGCTGCTGCCCCGATTCTTGATAACTTTTACTTAATTGTTGAATTAATATTGCGGGTTCTGTAGTCATCCAGGTGTCATCATACCAGTTTCTAATAGAAGGATAGTCTTTGCGTCTTGTTGTGGCTTTACTTTGGTATCACCCGTGTTGCCAGGTTTTGCACGACGTTTCCAAACAAGCGTTGTAATAAATTTTTCAGCACCCCATTTCCCATTACTGGGTCGCCATGTTTTTTTGTACTGTAGTTTTGCATAGCGTAAATATACAGTACTTTAATTGCTTTAACTATTCCTTGGCGTTGTTGGCATTTCCGCTTTTAATAGGGCAATTACACTTAAGGGTAATAAGTAAAGTTCTACCGTACGCAAAATTTCATTTTATGAGTACCACCTGCATAATGTAATTCTCATCAAGCAGTGCTGCCCGACCATTTTAGACAATCTAACCAACCACCAGAAGCACCATCAATTTATCGTGAAGTTTTAGCAGGGTTGAATGCAGAAGGTTTGGCAGCTTTGCTCGAAGGTTATAAAACGAAGGTGTTGAGATAATTCTAGATCTTAGAGGATGAGATCTACTTTGCACTGCCGATAATGTTAATCATATTTTCATGGGAAATTCTGGAAACAATTGAATTGTTATCCATATAACCACACAAGCTATAACCAATAGTGTAGTTATGATGTTTTTTTTTGCTTCTTTATCATTTGTATTAAACATAATTCTCACCTTTCTATTTCAGCATCCCAAATTAGTTGGTATAGGCGTTAATTTTAGTGCTTATTGAACTCTCATTTAAAACCATTCGTAGGTAAAAACCAGAGTTGATCAGATTGGCACTATTAAAAACAATCTGATCAATTTTCTTGCTTGTAAAACTATTCTCCGTCTAAAGATATAACCGAGTATAGAATAAAAGCAAATAATGTTGCTTGAAAAATTCACCAGACTTTTTATCCCATTTGACAATCAGTTTAATTCAGATATTTTAAATAAATAGATGCATCCTTCGTTCCTCGATTTTATACTTTTTGCAATTACAGCCGCGTAGGTCAGGTTAGCGACAGCGTAACCCGACAAATCGAAGTGTCTGTGCCGGGTTACGTATAGAATTTAACCCGAAAGAGATTATCATCATTTTTTGTGAAAAAAGTGTGAACTACTTTTGGGCTTCTATGAAGGATGTCAAACAATAACAATACAATGGAATTTGAAAATGACACGATATCATGGTTTGGGGATGGTTATTTTAATGTTGGTAGCAAGTCATGCAGAGGCTTACGGTGTGGGGGACAATAGTCGTAGTGGCAGTGTAAATACGTGTACTAAACCTCGATTTACGGATTTTGTTCCAGCAGATAAAGCAGTCGTTGCGCCAGGTTCCAGTTTCTCTTTTAGGGTTTCTGGAAATACCCATCCGGAGACGATTAAAGTCACGGTTAAAGGCGTACCCGCTACTATTGACGTTGGGCCAAAAACTCCCGGCACCAGTGTGACTGTTCATGGAACGCTACCCGCTGAATTAAAAAATACTTATGCCAAAATTCTTATTGATGCTCAAAGTAATTGTAAGGGTAGTGGGAGTTGGTTAGTAAAAATAACAGAATAGCTTAATAATTTGGTTGGCTTAGGCGCTTGAATGATTTGGCTACCCACTAAACAAGGACAATAGGCGAGGATTATCCGTTCGCCCTGAGGTAGCAAATGATTTAACTAAAACTTTGTTTATACTTATGTAACTTGTTTTCGATGTGTATAAAAAAGCTATTTGAAAGCAGTGCGGGATACAGTGACAGCATAATCACCGGAAACCAGCGTAAATGCATGCTCAGTAATAGACTTAAATGAAATAAAACGCCTATTACAATGCTCAATCTGCGGGTATGGGGATTGAGCAGTAATATGGGAAACAATAATTCCCAGTTTCTGATAAACCATGCAAGTCCTGCTAATACTAGCTTTATTAAGGGATAATCAATAAGCAACCAACCATCCCAGCGTGAATATTCGGGATGAATTAAAACATATTGAATAATTGTGCCGTCTTCCCATTCAATACTATGAAATTTAACCCAGCCCGAGACAAAATAAACTAAGGCAATTTGAAACTGTATCAAACGTAATGGCCAAACTATAACTTGTTGAGATGTTTTCTGTAAACAGGCGTCAACGGACCAGCAATTTCCGCAGGCTGACAGCATTAAATAAAAACACATCATTTTAAGTATCGCATCATCTCCATCCATCATTAATGGATTTCGATTCCACAAAGATACCCATACCAGCCAAGTTATAAAGGCGGTGCAGCGACTTTGCCAACCTATCATCATAAAAAAAGCGGCTAATATCCCTATGCTAATAATGGCATAAGCTAATAGAGTGAGATGCCAATCTGTATGAATAAAAAAAATAGACCAACTGCCACCATTTTGGCTAGCGATTTGTTGAATATCGCCCAACCAACCTAAACGACTAAACTGGCTGTCCACATAAGGCAAAAATCCTAAGAAATAACCGCATGATAAACCGCCAAATAAAATCCTTAAGGCCGCATATTGTCTGGCGTCAATTAACTTAAACCATAGCTTGTTCCATCCGGTCTGCATTAATTATTCTCCCAAAGTATTTTATCTGTTCGGTAACCTGATTTAGGCATATCTTTAAGGTCGGGATAGAGTTCAAATTGATGAACCAGTAATTGAGCAGAATCATTATTAGAAAAATCGTTAGGTTGACGAGTTTGGTAATATTGCGTAAAAGCCTGTAACAATTCGGGGTCGTTTAAATTGATCAAGGTTTCCGTTAAGCGATAGTAACGACTGCTATGGCTAAAAATCGCAAAATGCTCAACTTTATCCTTTAAATTACTAAATAAAATTGGGCCTTTACAGCTTGTTTCTCCAGACTTGTTATCCGTGTAAAGGTTATTACAAACTGATAAATATTGATGAAGCTTTGGACTCTGTGGCGCAAAAAAACCCCAGTATTGTTGGGAACCGGTTATATCAATATAATGAGTTAATAAAAGTGCTGCCCAACTGCTTTCAGAAAATGTTAGCCATTTAAAAAGTTTAGTTTCTATAGTCGCTTGATTACTATCTTCTGCGACCATGCCAGCAAAATTGTGTGGCAAAGTCCACCAGAAAATGGCTGTCATGTGTACCAGGCAAAGAATAGGAATAGCTATTTTTTTAATATTAGCCAGGCTCTGTTGATGTTTCATCTCAGCCACAGAAGAACCGATGAAAAATTAGATAAAAATGACAGCATCCCCATGTAATTAATGGGTTTTTTCTCATATCGAGTGGTAAATCTGCGGTAGGGCTTGAGTTTGCCAAACAGGCATCGACTCCATGCCGTTCCTTATAATGCTTAGTTTCAACAGGTAATTCCATGCTGCATGAACAGCATCAGATGCTGCCAGTAAGGTTTACAAAGTAAGGTTCGTTAGTCATCTTAGCCTATGCCTTATATGTACGTTATCCATTTCATTAGCCACTACACTCATAAAATACTTTTTTCTGTTTAGCCTCGCATAATTTTTGTCCTGCTATCTGCGCTTTCATCTCGGTATCGAACCAATCCTTAAGGACAGTTCCGGGCGAACCTGCCCTGCCCCACTCCTTAACCAGCGACCAATTACCCAATATGCCGGGCGTTATAAACAACTGATAAAATCGGTGTAGATTTTTGTCCGGCTCATGCCTTTCCAAGTAAATAGGCTTCATAGCTCACCTCTGTTTTTAGCAGGTTGTTGGCGTGGATCATGACTGTATCCTCACTCTCTGATTGCTGTCAGAATACACCTTAAGAGGCGTG
>JBAXUR010000070.1:0-16938 GCA_037129595.1 Methylococcaceae bacterium
ATACCCTTTAATAATTGAATTGTTAATAACTTAAATGAAATCACCTCAACTACCACTAGATGCACCCTACAACGAAAATCAACGCGCCTGGTTAAGCGGTTTTTTTGCCGGAATGCACACGCATCTGGTTCAAAGCGCTGGCCTAGTGACTCAAACGGATAGCCGACTTATTACCATACTGTATGGTAGTCAAACGGGTACAGCCGAATCGGTTGCCAATGATGCCGCAGCCGTTGCTAAAACTTACGGCTTGAAGCCTCTGGTAAAAAGCATGGATGAAATTGAAGCGGATGCATTTTCTTCGATAGATTATTTGCTGATTATTACCAGTACCTACGGTGAGGGCGAAATGCCGGATAATGCACAAATGCTATGGGATGGCATTTGTGCAGAGACGATGCCCCGACTTGAAGGTCTGCAGTTTTCAGTATTGGCATTGGGTGACACTAGCTATGATTTATTCTGTCAAGCCGGTATAGACTGGGATAATAAGCTGGTTGAGCTGGGGGCAACACGCGTTTATGATCGTACCGATTGCGATGTTGATTTTGAAGAGCCGGCAGAGCGTTGGATGACGGCAGTTATTCCACATTTGGCAGGCGGTGTTACTGCGACAGTCGTTGAAACGGCTACCCCTGCTAGCGTTAAACCGGAATATCACCGGAAAAACCCGTTCCCCGCCAAACTGTTGGTTAATCGTTTATTAACAGACGCTTCATCGTCTAAAGAAACGCGTCATTATGAAATTTCAATCGCGGGTTCAGGCTTAACTTACGAAGCGGGCGATGCCTTATGCGTGGTGCCTGCCAACTGTTCCGAGCTGGTTGCCGACATCATCAAAGCGATTGGTTGCAAGGGCGATGAAGACGAACCGGTCAATGGCGAATTAATGCCCTTACAGGTTGCATTACGCGAGCATTTTGAGATTAAGACACCCAGTAAAGAATTGCTTGAAGAGATTGCCACCCGCTCCGGTGACCAAGAGCTTAACGGAATTATTGACTCGGGCGATAAAGAAACGCTGTCCAATTATTTATGGGGACGCGATACGCTGGATTTATTGTTGCAATTTCCGCTTTGTGAATTTACGGCCGCAGAATTTATAGCCTTGTTAAAACCCTTGCAACATCGCGCCTATTCGATTTCTTCCAGTGGCAAACTGTATCCGGATGCCGTGCATTTGACTGTTGCCAGTGTGCGTTATGAAAGCCACGGCCGATCTCATAAAGGTGTTTGTTCAACATTTTTGGCTGATTTGGTTAATGATGAAACCAAGGTGCGGTGCTTCTTCACCGCCAACAAGGTTTTTAGGGTGCCTGAAGACAACCGTCTGCCCATGATTATGGTGGGTCCAGGCACCGGCATTGCACCTTTCCGTGCCTTTTTGCAGGAGCGCCAATACAGGAAAGCGCCCGGCAAAAACTGGTTGTTTTTTGGTGACCGTAACGCGGCCACCGATTATATCTATCGTGATGAATTGGAAAGCTTTCAGGAAAGTGGCTTGCTAACACGTTTGGATTTAGCGTTCTCCAGAGATCAGGACGCCAAAATTTATGTACAAGACAGAATGCTTGAACAAGGCGCTGAATTGTTTTTGTGGTTAGAGCTGGGCGGTTATTTCTTCGTTTGTGGCGATGCTTACCGAATGGCAAAAGATGTCGACCAAGCGTTACATGCAGTTATCGCTGAGCATGGCAACTTGTCGGAACAGCAAGCCATTGATTACGTTAATCAACTGAAAAAAGACAAGCGTTACGTTAGAGATGTTTATTAGGGCATTGTCCGCTGTGAGTTATAAAATCACATGATGAATACTGAAAATACACTTTAAAACCGGAAACAGGCTTACAATTAAATGCCACTGAAAGCAAAAGGGTAAGGTCTTGCAATCAAGCAAATCAGAAACATATCGCTTGGTCTTACAGTGTGAGGTAATTTTGCAAGACCTGCCCATGTTTTTCTATTTTTTACAGAGACTTCCAAGCTTGGCTATTAGCTGCGTTTTAAGGCACAAATAAATGCAAGGTCAATATTTTTTAAGGCTTCAATTCACGCGTTACGCGACTAAGTTGATACAAGGTTTAGTGGTTTTATTGCTATGTGTGCCTGCCTGTGTTGATTCAAAAGTTTATCAATGGCGGGATGTACAGGGCAGTGAGCATTTTTCGGATCGCTTTAATCCGGCCGCAACAATTGTCAATATAAAGCCGGGTTACGGTTTTTATCAGGTTAAAAAAGTTTACGACGGTGATACGGTTGAACTGGATGATGGTCGTAAAATCCGCTTTTTAGGTATCAATACGCCAGAGATTCAGCATAAAGATAAAATGGCTGAAGCGGGTGGAGAAGAAGCCAAGGCCTGGTTAATTAATAAGCTGCAAGGGACTCGGGTTCGCTTGGAATTTGATGTTGAGAAAACCGATAAATACGGTAGAACTTTAGCGTACTTGTTTACTGAAAATAAAGAACATATTAATGTCTCTTTGGTTAAAGAAGGTTTGGCGTCAATCAGTATTTACCCGCCAAATTTGCTGTATGTTAATGAGTTGGTTGCCGCTGGGAATAAGGCGGAGCAGGATAAGTTGGGGATTTGGCAGCGACCCCAGTATACAGCAATACCCATAGATAATCTTACGGAAGCGGGACATTCAGGTTGGACGCGACTGGTGGGCAAGGTTGTCAGTATTCGTAACACCTCCAAATCCGTTTACCTGGTTTTTTCTGACCAATTTGAGGCGCGTATTGAAAGCAAATGGTTGTCTTTATTTCCTGATGTGAATGATTATGTAGGGAAAACCCTTGAAGTCCGTGGTTGGCTGAATAAAAACAGAAAACAATTTTCAATGTTAATTCGTCACCCGAGCGCAATCAGGCAACCAGAAAACAGTTAAGGGGCAATAAACGAATGCGATGTTAGGATAATGAAGGTGAGATGCTACAATTGGCAGCTTATAAAAATATAATTAAGTTTATCCCCGTGCAATCAAAACAGACTAAACACGCTTACACATGGAACACTATTTATCAAATTGCCTTAGAGCATAAAAAAGCGCTGATTTATTCTCATTTTATTGCTATTTTAGCAACCATTGCCAGTGTGCCTGTGCCTTTGCTGATGCCATTGTTGGTGGATGAGGTTTTATTAAATAAACCAGGAGTAGCAATTGGGTTTATTAATCAATTTTTTCCTGCTGAATGGCATCTGCCCCTACTTTATATATCTGTTATTTTGATTGCCAGTTTAATACTGAGAGTCATCGCCAGCATTTTTAACATCATTCAGGCTCGACACTTTTCCTGTATTTCCAAAGACATTATTTTTCGTATCCGCAAAAATCTGATCAGACATTTACAAACCATTTCCATGGCCGAGTATGAAAGTCTTGGTACCGGTACGGTGGTCACTCATTTGGTTAAAGACCTTGATACGATTGATACGTTTATTGGTACTACCGTTAGCAGATTACTGGTCGCTGTTCTGACTATTATCGGGACGGCGGTTATTTTGCTCTGGATGCACTGGCAGCTGGGTTTGTTCATCATGTTGTTAAATCCTGTGGTGATTTATTTCACGCGCGTGGTCGGTTCCCGTGTTAAAAACTTAAAGTCCAAGGAAAATTCTGCTTACGAAGTGTTTCAACAATCACTCACTGAAACGCTGGAAGCGATCAATCAAATTCGTGCCAGTAACCGCGAACATTATTATTGTCAGCAACTGATTGAGTCTGCCCGATCGGTTAAAGATTTTTCAGCGGCTTTTGCCTGGAAAAGTGATGCGGCATCGCGTTTAAGTTTTCTGGTGTTTCTGTTTGGTTTTGATATTTTTCGCGCCTGCGCCATGATGATGGTGTTCTATTCGGATCTTAGCATTGGCGAGATGCTGGCAGTGTTTGGCTATCTTTGGTTTATGATGGCTCCCGTGCAGGAAATTTTGGGAATTCAATATGCTTTTTATGCCGCTAAAGCGGCGTTGGTACGCATCAATAGATTGAATGCGCTGGAACAAGAGCCCTATTATCCACATCTTGAAAATCCGTTTTTAAATAAAAAAACGGTCGGTATACGTGTCGATAATCTGCATTTCAGTTATGGCGAAGAAAAAATACTTAACGGCATTCAGTTAAAAATTAAAGCCGGAGAAAAGGTGGCCCTGGTGGGTGCCAGCGGTGGTGGCAAGTCTACTTTGATACAAACCTTGATTGGTCTTTATTTACCGAGTGAAGGCCGGATTTGTTTTGATGACGTTCCTATTGAGCGCATAGGTTTGGAAGTTGTCAGGGAAAATGTGGTTACCGTGCTACAGCATCCGGTTCTGTTTAATGATACTATCCGCGCCAATCTCACGCTGGGGAAGCCGTCCAGCGATGCGGCATTATGGAAGGCACTGGCGATTGCACAAATGGAAGAAGCGGTTAAAGATCTGCCAAACGGGTTGAATACGGTCGTCGGTCGTTTGGGGATGCGGCTTTCCGGCGGTCAACGGCAAAGAATGGCCATTGCCCGCATGATTGTTGCCAATCCCAAAGTGGTGATATTGGATGAAGCAACCTCTGCGCTGGATAGCGAAACCGAGTATAAATTACATCAAGCATTGGCTGCTTTTTTAAAAGGCCGGACTACCATTATCATTGCCCATCGTTTGAGCGCGGTTAAACAAGCCGATCATGTTTATGTTTTTGAACAGGGTGTTATTTGTGAACAAGGACGTCATGAAGCGTTAATTAATAATAAAGGTCTTTATGCCAAACTGTATGGCGAATATCAATAAAGCAGGTGCAAGGTATAAATCAATCCCTTGAACCTTTCATCTTGTATCTTGAACCTGAATACTTATGACCGAACTTTACGATTTACATTGTCATTCAACTGCTTCTGATGGTGCCTTATCGCCAACAGAATTAGTGCAGCGTGCTCATCAGCAGGGTGTTACTGCGCTGGCCTTAACCGATCACGACACTACCAATGGACTCGTTGAAGCACAGTTGTGTGCAACGGCGACAGGTATCAGGTTAATTCCTGGCATTGAATTGTCTACCAACTGGCAAGATAAATGTTTCCACATAGTAGGGCTTGGGATTGATCCAGACTATCTGCCTTTGGCTGAAGCTACCTATAATTTGCAGGCTACCCGTTTGGAACGAGCCGAAAAAATTGCTTTAAAGTTGGAGAAAAAACGTATCCATGGTGCGTTTGAAGCGGTCAAAAAAGCGGCGGGTAACGGCATGATTACCCGTTCCCATTTTGCCGATTTTCTGCGCTCACAAAACCATGTATCTACCCAGCAAGAAGCCTTTGATCGTTATCTGGCTAAAGGTAAATCTGCTTATGTCTCTACATCCTGGGCTGAGCTGGAGTTGGCGGTAAGCTGGATTACCGGAGCGGGTGGTGTTGCGGTATTGGCGCATCCTTTACGCTATAAACTAACAGCCAATTGGATGAAACGCTTTCTCACTGCTTTTAAGGATGCAGGCGGGCAGGGCATAGAAGTGATAACGAGCAGAATGAATGCCGATGAAATACGCGTGGCGGCAGATTATGCAATCCGATTTGATTTGGCCGGGTCAATGGGGTCGGATTTTCATAACGCAACCAATCAATGGGTCGAATTAGGCAGGCTTGCACCATTACCCAATAATATCAAGCCGGTTTGGGAGTTGCTGGGTTAGCTTGCTGCAATAGAGGCGATTTTTAAAATAAATTCTCCTTTTTTAAAAAGGAGCGGGAATACATACAGAGCCCTTGCTGGTGTTGATCCTGTATAATTTCTGGCCATAACCGGAATTATCCGATGACACTTCAAACGCAAACCATCATGGGTATTATAAAAAAACTTGCCTCTCAAACGGCTATCTACGGCATCAGCAGTATCTTTGGTCGATTTCTCAATTACCTGTTGGTGCCGCTGTATACCTATTATTTTTCGGCGGCAGAATACGGCGTAGTCTCAGAGTTTTATGCTTATGCCGGATTCTTTTCCGTTTTATTGTTATTTGGGTTTGAGACGGGCTATTTTCGGTTTCGAGATAAGGAACATACAGGCAGAGATGTTGCTTATTCGACGGCGCTAATTTTTGTTGTTTTGGTCAATGTGGGTTTTTTTCTTACCATATTACTGATTAATTCAAGGCTTTCATCATCGCTAAATTACGCTAATCATCCCGAGTATGTGTTGTGTTTTACCTTGATTTTAACCTTGGATGCAATTGCCTCTATCCCCTTTGCACGTTTACGTGCGGAAGACAAGGCTTTTCGTTTTGCCGGCATCAAGATAATAGAGATAGGGATAACAGTAATGCTCAGCCTGTTTTTTATTATTTACTGCCCCAAGGTTTACGCGGAAAATCCGAACTCATGGATAAGTAAGCTATACAATCCAGCGATTGGCATTGGTTATATTTTTATAGCCAATCTGATTGCCAGCGTCTTTAAATTTTTGTTATTGTCACCCCAGTTAAAGGGATTGGCTTGGGGGTTTGACAGGGCACTGTTTGGACGAATGATTCGCTACTCGCTCCCGATGGTGGTAATCGGTTTCGCCGGGATTATCAATGAAATGCTGGATCGTGCCTTGTTAAAATACTTGCTGCCTTATGATGTCCAGACCAATATGAAAATGCTGGGTATTTATAGCGCTTGTTACAAGCTATCTATTTTGATGTCGTTATTTATTCAGGCATTCCGGTATGCGGCAGAGCCGTTTTTCTTTGCCTATTCAGGCAACAGCGACGCACGAATCGTTTACGCTAAAGTGCTTAAGTTTTTTGTTATTTTCTGCGTGTTCATCTTTTTATTGGTGACGTTGTTTATCGATTTCTTTAAGTATTTTCTGGGTGATGAGTTCCGTGCCGGACTTGAAGTCGTGCCGATTTTATTACTGGCTAATTTGTTTTTGGGTATCTATGTCAATTTATCTATCTGGTACAAGCTCACTGACAGAACTTTGATGGGGGCTTTTGTATCTTTGTCTGGCGCCGTGCTAACCATTGTGCTTAATATTTGGTGGATACCGTTACTGGGTTATGTGGGTTCAGCTTGGGCCACACTGGCCTGTTATGCTAGTATGGCGATAGCGTCTTATCTACTGGGGCGGCATTATTATCCGGTTAATTACGATGTTAAGCGTGTGCTTAGTTATATAATCTTGGGCGTGGGTTTGTATTTTGCAAAGGAACAGTTAGCGGTCGGTTCGGGCTTGCAACAACCGTGGTTATTGTCGCTTGAGTTAATGTCGATTTATCTGCTGGTGACGGTACTTTTTGAGCGGCGGCAGTTCGTACCGATAACTCGGTAACCGTTGTCATCTTGTTGACGCTGTTTTCAATTAAAATACGACGTGTTCTTTTTAAGCCCTTATTCATAACCTATGTCAAATAATCTGCAAGTACGTGCTCGTTTCATCGGTGGTCTTTTTTTACTGTTACTGGGGGGCTGGGTTTTACACAGCTTTCTCGCCTTGTTGGTTTGGGCGGTGGTACTGGCAATTTCCACTTGGCCCGTTTATCAACGGTTATTGGCTTCCAATGAACTGCATGGAAAAATGACATGGGTGGCTTTTGGGCTGACTTTGTTGCTGGGTGTGATTGTTTTGGCGCCCGTGGGCTACGGATTAAGCCGGTTATTACAAGAAGCGCAAGCACTAGGCAGGTTGCTAACTGATGCGCAAAGTGTGGGTATTCCACCACCGGCCTGGCTGCAAAATCTGCCAATAATAGGTGGCTGGTCTAAGGCATATTGGATGACTGTGTTGGGTAGCTCAGAAGCAGCCAATGAATCCCTGCATTGGTTGGGAACGGGAGGAGCGGTTACCTATACCAAAGACTTTGCAGGCCAACTTTTACATCGCTTCTTCGGATTTCTGACCATTCTTTTAGTGCTGCTTTTTGTTTATCAACATGGTGATAGTCTGGGACGACAGGTTTTGGAGAGTAGTCGCAAGTTGTTTGGCGAAAAGGGCTTTCGCTATACAGTGCATGCCACGACAGCAGTGCGTGCCACGGTTAATGGAATGATGTTGATTGGGGTTGCTAAAGGCTTGCTGTTGGGAGTCGCTTACGCGTTTGTCGGTTTAAGTAATCCTGCCATATTGGGTGCGCTGACGGGCGTTTTTGCCATGATTCCCTTTGCGGCCAAACTGATTTTTGGTGCTTGTTCCTTGGTGTTGGTGGCGCAGGGACATATTGCCGAGGGTGGTGGATTGTTTGTGTACGGTATGATTCTTACTTTGATTGCAGATAATTATGTACGCCCTGCGTTAATCGGTGGTGCCGTCAAGTTGCCTTTTATCTGGACGCTGCTGGGTATTTTTGGCGGTATGGAGACTTTTGGTTTGCTGGGATTATTTTTGGGGCCTACGCTGATGGCGGTATTGATGTCCATCTGGCGAGACTGGATTGATGATATGAACAAGCCATAGGAGTCATTTTCATCTGAAAACTAGATGCGACATAAAAAAAGTGGCTTATTAAATGCCGTGTAAAGATTATAAATTGATTAAACAACAGGCAATAAAAAGCCCGCATAATGCGGGCGCGTTGAGTTTTATTATTTTTATTATTTAAGCGGTTACTTACACCGCCCAACTCACGAAGTGTTACTCTCTTTTATTATTGTTATATGTGCGCCCGTTAAGGCTACTTTTCCCCCTCTTTTTACCGGTTGTTAAACCAGCCTAGCCCCGTAAAGCTGGCGTATTTTATATCTAATAAATTACCAGCGTCTACAAAAAAAAACAGTTTTTATTGAAAAAATAGGGAAAATTTAAAATAACTAATAAAAACATATTATTAGCTATATTTAGCAGATTCTAATATAAAAAAAATCAGGCACTGAGTGCTTTTTTGAAAGGCAAAATATTTTGTAGCTTATCGGTTACGCTTTGCTTCTTGTTCTTGATTAAAGAAAAAGTGGAGGCGTTCACTCAAGATTGCAGATAACTGAAAATTGAGTCCTTTTGATTCTTGAGCCAGTTTTATCTGCAAAATAGCATCTTTGGTTTGTCCCATGGCATAGTAGTATTCTGCAAGATAGCGATGAGATTCAGCGGGTTGATTTAAGTCGCTGTAAGCTTGTGCCAATAGTTCCCAATAAATCGGCAGCCGTTGCATTTGAGGATTCAACGATAATAAGTTGTTTCGCGCCAGATCCGCTTTTTCTGTTTTTAATAAAGACGCAATATAATCAAGTTTAATGGCGTCATTATCAGGGAATTGTTCAGTTAGTTTTTTATAACGATTAACAGCTAGTGGAAAATTACGTGCATCCAGAGCTGCGCGGGCAAGTGCGATTGCGTATTGAGGTTGTTCGGGATAGTCGTGTATTAATGTTTGGAAAATGCCTTCAGCTTCTTTAAATTTCTCGGCTTTAAGTGCGATTAAGCCCATGGCGTAATGGGCAACAGACCGTTGTTCGACAGTACCTTGCATAAGTCTGGACTGAAAATATTCAGTGGCTGCGGCAGTATTGGTGTCTGATAAAACGCGTATTTTTGCTTTGGTTAATTGATAGCCCAGCGAATCAGGATATTGTTTATAAGGATACGTTTCTGCACGTCCGCGCGTGTCGGAAATACGCGATGCGGTCACCGGGTGAGTCCGTAAAAATTCAGGTACCGCCTGCCCGTAATAACGGGTTGCTTGTTGTAAGCGTTCAAAGAATGTTGGCATACTTCGCGGATCGTATCGGGAGGCGGCCAAGGTTTGCATGCCGACACGGTCTGCCTCCTCTTCATTTTCGCGGGTAAAATTAATTTGAAACTGGACGTTACCGGCCATAATGGCCATGATAGCGGCTTGTCCCATGGCCGGCGATTGTGTGCCTAATAAAATGGCAGCCAGCATTCCGGCAGCCGAGGGAATAGATAAGCGACCTGCGGCTTCGGCTGCACGGAATAAATGGCGCTGGGTAACGTGCGCAATTTCGTGTCCCATCACGGAGGCCAATTCACTTTCGGCTTCGGTCATTAAAATTAATCCTGAGTTAACGCCGATATAACCACCGGGCCCGGCAAAAGCGTTGATGTCATTTTCCATCACCACAAAAAAATGGAAAGGATGTTCAGGTGCATCACTATTAGCTGCCAGTTTTTGACCTATTGACTGAATGTACTCTTGAATCTCGGCATCTTGATTAATGGTGATCTGTGAGTGCAGGCTTCTAAAAAAAGCTTCGCCAAATTCTTTTTCTTCTGCGGGTGAAATCAGGGTGCCGGAGGAATCGCCCATATCAGGCAATTCGATTTTTTTAATTCCAGATGGTTGCTGTGCCGGCGAGTTTGCCTCTTGACTGCCAGTGATGTCGGGTTGTGGCGCTGGCAAGCTTTTGTGGGTAACGATAACCCGTTGCTCATTAGCTTGCTGTGGTGCCGGGAAAAGGGCAAGGCTTAATGCCAGTGTGATAGCTTTGGGTTTAAACATGAGGTCTCAGGGGGTTACAATAAGTGTGTAACTAAATCGGCAGGAAATTAGTTAATCATAATAGAATATCAGCTGTTTATTATAAAACATCTCACCTAAATATAACCCAAGAAATATAGTTACAAAATGAAATTTGCCATTCAAGTTAATACCAGTCCCTATCATTCAAATGCAGGACAGACTGCTTATCAATTTATTAATGCCGCTTTGGGGTTGGGTCATGAAGTTTTTCGGGTGTTTTTTTATCACGACGGCGTTTATCATGCTTTTAAATACGCAACGCCGCCTGATGATGAGTTGCAAATTACCTCACAATGGAGTGACTTGGCTAGGCGACATCAAATTGATTTAGTGGTGTGTATTTCGGCTGCTCAACGGCGCGGATTACTTTGTGCCGATGAAGCCCAAAGACAAGGTAAGCAGGATGATGATCTGGCTGAGGGTTTTCGGATTTCCGGTTTGGGGCAACTGGTTGAAGCTACGCTTGAAGCGGATCGGTTTATCGTATTTGGATGATTGGGAATGAAAAGTTATTTATTTGTGTTGCGTAAACCGGCCCACAGTGGCGTGTATGTTCAGGAAATGCTGGATATTATTTTAACCACGGCAGCTTTTGATCAGTCGGTTAGTATTTTATTACTTGATGATGGCGTGTTTCAGTTAAAAAAAGGCCAGCAACCAGAAAATGCGGGTATGAAAGATACGGCCGCTATTTTTAAGGCATTGGAAATTTATGAGGTTAAGGACATTGTCATTGAGGTGGAGTCTTTGCAGGAGCGTGGCTTAAATCAGGAAGACTTGTGTTTGCCGGTTCAGGCGGTTTATAGAAAAGACATTGCCGGCTTAATGAAACGGTTTGATGTGGCATTTTCGGGATAATGGGGCGTGTTTTTCGCACAAAATTACCCAAGTAGTAGGGCGCCCCTATTAATCTGTGGGGGTTTCTTAAGCCCGCTTAAAATGAGCGGTTCTGTTAACGTCAAACTAATCCTGATTAACAAATATAAACTGGTCTGTTGCAAAACCCATTTTTTTTGCTTTTTCAATTAACGCATCGATAGTCGCTTTTGGCAACTGTTTGGTTCTCGATAATATCCAAAAATAAGATTTATCAGGGCCGGTAATCATCGAATAGGCATAGTCTTTTTTATCCAGGTCTATGATGTTGTAGCCGCCATAAAACGGGCCGAAGAAAGAGACTTTTAAATGGCCTTTGTCGGGTTGTTCGACAAAATAGGCCTTGCCTTCAGCCTGTTTCCATTGTCTATCCGCTTGGTTCCAACCTTTGTTAAGCACTTTAACGCCGTCATCCTCTGTTAATGAGTAAGTAGCCGAGATGTTATTCAGGCCTCTTTCAAACCGATGATCCAGTCGGGCTATCTCGTACCAGGTGCCCATATAACGATTAACCTCAAAGCCATCAATTACGGTTAGGCCATCGGGCGTTCCGGTACATGCTGACAATAAGGCAAAAATAAAAATAAGTAGTATTTTCATAATTTCAAAGAGAATGAAAGGTAATAATAAGATAGCCCGACAAAAATAACCTCTGCAAAAGAGGCCACAGATTCACAAATGATAAATAGCTTTAATAGGTGCCAGTTTATTTATTGCAGATTACCTAAGATTAAAAATTATAACGTCAAGGTTGGATGATCGTAAAAAAATTTGCCGCGTGTGAATAGTTACAAGGGGCTCATTAAATTACTAGGCGTTTCGTACATTGCAGTTATTTCTGAAACGTTTAAACGCTGGCTATGAAAAACTGTTTAAAATATCATAAAAATTTATTGGCTTCTTCATGGGCTCTGGTTTTTTCTATATTAACCATGATGCCAAAGAAAATATGCGATAGTCCGGTATAAAGAAAAAACAGGGGGAAATTTTCATCAATTTCTATCGTATTAATTTCACCGTAAAATTCCATGGACCCAATCATTAGAATCAAGAAAAAACCCACAAGAATCATTACCTGAAAATTTTTCCTAAAAAAACAATACACTAAAATGACAATTTCTGTCATGGCCAGATAAGCCATTATCATGCGCAAATTATTGTCCAATGCGCCATAAAGATCTTCGTTAAATTCAAAAATAGAGTAGCTTCCCTGTGCTGACAACAAACCACCGGCTATCAACACGATTGCTGAAATATAGAAGTTAATTTCAAGGAGAAATTTTATGCTTTTCATGCTGTTAGTTGCCATACCATTCATCTGCTTTGTTAATGTTAAACACAAAAAAAGACCCTCCCTTAGACTTCATGGGAGGGTTTATAGAGGAGGACGTTGAGTATGATCTTAAATCAATTGGTTGGATTTAAGATGTTGTACAAATTCCAGCTAAATCGCTAAACTTTTTTAACGAGTTAAAATCTTGTTGTCTAACTTACTCGGCAAAAGTCGTTTTGTCAAACTATAGCTGTACAAAACATGAACAATATTTTATTTATGAATAAGGTTGCTAAGTTTTTATGTAAATTACAGGGCTACTCTATCGATAAGTTGCTGGCCTAGATGAAATATTCACTGGTCTATTAGCAGCTTTAATGTCAGTATTAAAAAAAAAGCGTCAGAAATAATTGTAATGTTTTTAATGTTGATTAGGAGAGTGGGATGAAAATACTAATTACCGGCGGTACGGGCTTTATTGGACGTGCATTAACCCAAAGTTTAACCGCTCAGGGCCATGACGTTACCGTGTTAAGTCGTAATTTTGATGCGGTAGAAAAAATGGCTGTGCCAAACGCTAAGGCACTTAATAACCTCGATCAGCTTAATCCGGAAGATAGTTATCAGATTATTATCAATCTTGCCGGAGCGCCTATTTTTGATGCCCGTTGGAGCGATGCCCGCAAACAGATTATCCGCGATAGTCGAATTAATCTGACCAGGCAATTGGTTGACTGTATGGCGGCGATGACCGTTAAACCCGAGCTTTTAATCAGTGGCTCTGCTATCGGTTATTATGGCGATCAAGGTGATACCGTGTTAACCGAGCAATCAACAACTCGCACCGATTTTTCGCAACAACTTTGTGTTGATTGGGAAAATGAGGCAAAAAGAGCTGAACAATTCGGTGTCAGAGTGTGCTTGATTAGAACCGGTTTGGTGCTGGGCGATGGTGGTGGACTGCTGCAGCGTATGTTGCTGCCTTTTAAACTGGGTTTGGGTGGGCGCTTGGGCAACGGTCAGCAATGGATGTCCTGGATTCACCGGGAGGACTGGATTGCCATTGCACTCAGGATGATAACCGATTTATCCATGCAAGGTGCTTACAACGCAACCGCGCCAACTCCCGTAACCAATAACGAATTTACTCGGGCATTGGCACAGGGTTTAAAGCGTCCGGCGTTACTTCCGGTTCCGGCTTGTTTGTTAAAAATGTTGCTTGGTGAAATGTCAGGGCTGGTTTTAGGCAGTCAGCGTGTAGTGCCGGAACGCTTGCTGGCAGAGGGGTTTAACTTTCAATATGCCGATCTTTCCAGTGCATTAACTGAGGTGCTTAGTCATTCATGAATAAACAGGGCGGTCATCAAATAAATCCGGAAAAGTTATTATTAAGCAAATGGACTGCGGTAAAGCCCAGCAAAAAAGAGAAGCATTTTTTAGTGACACGACTTATTAGAGACGAGCAGGAAATAGTCGTTGCCTGTTTGCTTGAAGCGGTTATTAATAGTCGCGAAGTTGAAATTGACTGGCACGCATTAAAAGACGCATCTATTTGGTTACCGGGGTGGCTTTAACAACGTTAACTTGGTTTGAGTGGAAAGTTTCGATTCCTATGCGTTAATCCCAACAAGATTGGGTTAGTAAAGTGCTATCATGGCAATTTAATTGTATCTTGTTGGCGATATATTTTACAATTTGAAGGGAATGCAAGTTAACGCAGTGATTTATACCCATTGCGGGATATAAAAACTGCTTTTTTGTAATGATACCTATAATAATATTTTGGAGGATAGTATGTTTAAAATTCGTTCGCTGGTAACAGCGCTGGCGCTGGCAGGTTCCATTTCGGTCGCTTCCGCATGGGAAGCACTGCCCACCGTAGCACCTGCACCGGCTGATAACCCCACCACTGAAGAAAAAGTTGAGCTGGGAAAAATGTTATATCATGACCCTCGCTTATCTTCTACCGGTACGGTTTCTTGTGCTTCTTGCCATAACACGATGTTGGGTGGCGAAGATAATAGACCCAACTCAATGGGTGTTAATGGCCAGACCGGTGGTCGTAGTGCACCAACGGTATGGAATTCTGCATTTAATACCGTGCAATTTTGGGATGGCAGGGCGGCCAGTCTTGAAGCGCAGGCAGCCGGTCCGGTGACTAATGCAATTGAAATGGGCATGAAAAGCTGGGATGACGTAGTGGCTCGCTTGAAGTCAATTGAAGGTTATCAAGTAGCTTTTGAACACGCTTTTGGTAAAGATGCCATTTCCAAAGACAATGCCACTAAAGCCATTGCCGCTTACGAAAGAACTTTAATTACGCCCCATAGCCCTTATGATAAATACGTTGCCGGTGATAAATCAGCGTTAACCGAACAGCAAGTACGTGGGATGAATAAGGTTGCAGAGTTGGGCTGTACAAGTTGTCATAGTGGCCCGGCGTTTAATGGCCCAGGCATGTTTCAGCCATTTCCTGTGCACAGCAATGCGTTTTATGCCGCAAAATATCATTTCAAAGATGACAAGGGTTTAGCCGAAGTTACCAAAAAATCAGATGATGAACATTTGTGGAAAGTACCAACTTTACGCAATATCGCATTGACGGCGCCTTATTTTCATAATGGTGCAGCCAAGAGTTTGGATGAAGCAGTAACTATTATGGCAAAAACACAATTGGATAAAGAGTTGTCCAAAGAAGAGCTTGCCGATATTGTCGCGTTTCTTAATGGCTTGACGGGCGAATTTCCTAAACAAAAAATGCCTGTTTTACCAGCTACCCCAGGCACCACTTTCAACTAAATAATAGAGTAGAGGCGCAAGTAATTGCGCCTCTACTTATTCATTCCAATGAAGCACGCTCTCGCTTTTCGTCTGTTCCAAATTACCAGCTACCGGACTTCATCGAGCCTGTAACCAGAGTTGACTGTGTGCATTGTATCAATCCAGTTTGTAAATGGGGGTCGCGGCTATGCGAGCATCAATTTGTTTTGATAGCGCTTGATAAACGTCGCTATCAACAGACTGGTATCGTAGTTTAAATTCTGCTTCGTTCATGTGTTCAGGAAGGTCGGTCGGGTCAGGCATAAAATCACTGTAATCTTTGATAGCCGACATGGCTTTTTGAAGCTTGCGTGCATTTTCGGGTGACGAGGTCGCCAGTTCACCGAAGCGAGTTCCTGCTTTGTCAGCCGCTAAATCAATAAAACTAAAGCCACTACCACCTTGCGCATCGCTTAATTCCTTCTCTTCACCTACCACTTTAGCGACCTGACCATTAACAGAGGCGGTAATGGCCGCAGATCCGATGAAATGCTGTGCAAGATCGGTTCTTTTGTATAAAAAAGTTGGGTAGCGTTTTTCTGCCGATAGCTTTACTGCGGGAAAAGACAGAAATTTTTTGGTTTCTTTTCTGTTAACGTAATTATTAACCGCGATAATGGCTATTTTGTTTTCTTCAATGGCATTTTCCAAGGTAGAGCGTTGCAGTGCCAGTACAAAAAGCGGCTTTAATAACTCGGCCAGTGACAAGCGCCAAGCGGGGTCATGTTGAGTGATGATTTCGTCCAGTTTTTTCTGATAGATATCAATATTGGGAGTGTCGCTGTTTTGCGTTAAAAAATTTCGCGCCTGAATAAAGCTATCGATGCTGGAGTAATAGCTAATGGTTATTTTTTCAGGGTCAATAGTAATGGTTTTGATGGGTCTGGTTGCCAGTATAAAATAATCATTTAAGGAGGTATGGCGAATAATGTTGTCGATAACAAAGGCGGCAAATTTTGCCGGCAGTAATAATTTTCCGGCTTTAAATTTGGTCAGACTGGGCAGGTCGCTGTGGCCATCATTGCCCAATCTAAAGCTAATGTTTAAATAGTGCCCCAATTTATTTTTGGGTAGCGTCATGGTGACCGTGAAACGTAACACCTCGTTTTTTATTTCAATGTTGACCGCGCTTTTTCGGTAGCGATTTAATAAATAATTGGCGGCAAGATTAAGGTCGGCTTCGGTTAGCTCAATGGTGCTTATTTCGTCAGGTTTGGTTTTAGCGCCTTCATACAAGATTTTTTTTGCCCTGGCAATATCATCATGGGTCAGTGTCCAGTCCACGGTAATATCTGGTTGATCGCTGATGCCAAAAAAAACCAACAGTGCGCACAGCATCACCACCGTGCTGAGCAAAGCAAAAAAAATGCGAAATAGGGTTTTCATAAGCAAGCGCTTAGGCAAAATCGAGTTTAAACCCGGCTGCCTTAAGATAATCCGCCTCCAGGATTAAATCAGCATGCGTCAGGGGGGATCGGGTTAGCCACGCATTGGGAAACCGTAAGTAAATTCTGGATTTTATGATGACTATTTTAA
>JBAXUR010000071.1:0-16914 GCA_037129595.1 Methylococcaceae bacterium
AGATAACTCATTTTTTGCATTTCCAGCAATGCCGGCGCGTAAGTATTATTAAGTATCAGTGCTTGCTTAAAGTAAGCTTTGGCACTTTGTTGTTGTTTCATGGCCAACTGGCACCGCCCGGCATTAGTTAAGGCCAACCACTGCCGGTCGTTTAACCGGGTCGAAATTGCCTGAGTCAGTAAAGCCATGCCTTGTTCATATTCACCACGGTCACACAAAAATCGGCCATAGTTGTTTTGGACACTCCAATCATCCGATGACACATCCAGTGCACGCTCATAATTCTCTTGGGCTCGCTTATAGTCATTTAATTTTTCGTATAAAAAAGCAAAAGCATTATGTACTTGGGAATTATTGGGATCTTTTTCTTGTGCCAACTGTAAATTTTCTTTGGCTATTTCCAGCTTGCCTAAATCCATGTAACGCACCCCCAGCTGCAAATAAATACTGGCGGAATCATCTCTTTTAGTGTCTTTGTCAAACCAGGAGGTGCAAGCCGTTAATACAACCACTAAAAACAGGCCACAAGCCAAGCGCATAAAGACTTGTGTTGCCTCAGGCAGCACGTTCTGCGCCTACTACCTTTAACTTGAGATGTCTGCGACTTTTATCTTCAACCTGTCCAACCAGTTGACCGCACGCCGCATCAATATCTTCGCCGCGCGTCTTCCTGATCGTAGTGACTATTCCGGCATCGTTTAAAACCGTTTTGAAGCGATTAATGGCTTCTTTGCTTGAGCACCGATAAGCGTTATTGGGAAACGGATTAAAGGGTATTAAATTAAGTTTTGACGGTACTGTTTTTAACAACTTAATGAGTCCGCGAGCATCGTCCATGGAGTCATTAATACCATCAAGCATCACGTATTCAAAAGTAACGGTACGCCGTGGTGCAATCTTTGCATTATCCCGGCACGCTTCCATTAACTCCTTTAACGGATATTTCTTATTAATCGGAACCAGTTCATCCCTTAATTCGTCGGTCACCGCATGTAATGATACCGCAAGACTCACATCACACACTTGCGTCAAACGATACATGGCCGGCACCACACCTGATGTGCTGATCGTTACCCGGCGCTTGGAAAGCCCAAAAGTAAAATCATCCATCATCAAATTCATGGCAGAAACCACATTATCAAAATTAAGCAAAGGCTCGCCCATGCCCATCATGACTACGTTGGTGATTTTTTTGGTCGTCCCCAAACGTTTTTGCGCAACAATAACCTGACCAATAATCTCGGCCGTCGTCAAATTACGATTAAACCCTTGTTGAGCTGTAGAACAAAAAGTACAGGCCAATGCACAACCGATTTGTGATGATACACATAAAGTGCCTCGCCCTTCTTCAGGTATAAAAACCGTTTCGATTCGATTGCCGCAACTGGTTTGCAAGGCCCATTTACGGGTGCCGTCACTCGCGATTTGTTCAATCACAATCTCGGGAGTGGCCAGATAGCAATTTTCATTGAGCCAGACACGCAACGGTTTGCTTATATTAGTCATCAGGTCGAAATCTTCTACGCCTTCCTGATAAATCCATTTAAGCAACTGGGTTGCGCGAAAAGGTTTCTCACCCAATTCAACAAAAAAGGCCGCAAGACCTTTTCTGTCGTAATCGAGCAGATTAAACCGTTTGGACTTAACGGGTTCTTGCACAGATTTCATTGTCTGAGAAAAAGAAAGCGATTTCTCTTTGAGCCGTTTCAACAGCATCTGATCCATGGACTGCATTTTCATCAATGCTGGCAGCAAAATCAGCGCGAATGGTGCCGGCAGCAGCTTCTTTAGGGTTGGTGGCACCCATTATTTCGCGATGTTTAAGGACTGCGTTTTCGCCTTCCAAGACTTGCATGATCACAGGCCCTGAAACCATAAAGGCAACCAAATCCTTAAAGAAGCCGCGCTCACTGTGTTCCGCGTAAAAACCTTCAGCTTGTTCTTGAGTCAGGTGCAGCATTTTTGCAGCAACAATTTTTAAATCATTTTTTTCAAAACGACTATAAATTTCACCGATAACATTTTTTGCAACAGCGTCAGGTTTAATAATTGAGAAAGTGCGTTCTAGTGCCATTATGTTTTAAAACTCCAAAGTAACAGTAAATAAAATATTTGAATTGCCGATTATACCCGATAAGCGACACATTGTAGATAAACGACCCCGCTTATATCTACGGTGTACGATCTATATCTGCGCCTTCTTTGACCGGGATCATCAAATCTTCAGGGCTTATACCCAATAATAAAGCCATCGGACTGGCGATAAAAATAGAGGAATAGGTGCCAAAAAATACGCCAAACAGCAGCACAATGGAAAAATTATGGATAATTTCACCGCCCAGAAAAAACAGGGAAACCAGCACTAAAATAACCGTTAAAGAAGTCATAATGGTTCGGCTTAAGGTGACATTAACCGAGATATTCATAATTTCTTCGGTCGACTTATTTCTCATTAGCCGAAAATTTTCACGGATACGGTCATAAACCACAATAGTATCGTTCAAGGAATAACCGATCAGCGCCAGCACGGCTGCCAATACTGTCAAATCAAATTCCAAACCTAAAATGGAAAATAACCCCAAAGTAACCACCACATCATGAATCGTCGCGATGACCGCACCGGTAGAAAATTTCCACTCAAAGCGCCAGGCAATGTATATCAAAATGCCTATCGTTGAATATAACAACGCCAAAAAACCGTCTTCAGCCAAATCATCACCGACTTGTGGCCCCACAAATTCAACGCGTCGAACACTGGCGGGTTCAGCGGTTGTTTTGTTAATCGCTTCCAGTACCTTGGTGCTTAAATCCGCACTGCTAACTCCTTCATGGGGTTTTAATCGAATCAAGACGTCTTTTGCCGTGCCAAAATTCTGCACAGTGGCATCGTCAAAACCTTCAGTATCCAAGGTATTGCGCAGTACCGTTAAATCTGCCGCTTTTTGATAACCCACTTCAATCAGGGTGCCACCGGTAAAATCAATACCCATCTGCAAGCCGCGAACAGCCAGCGATCCTATTGAAATAATCATCAGCACACCGGAAAATATCAGTGCTATATTTCGGTTACCTATAAAATTTATATTTGTCGTCTTCATATTTTATTCTTCTTAAAATAGGGGCAATCCTTTACGGTTGCCCTTGGGAGAATCTTTTACGGTTGTAAATCAAGGGCAACCGTAAAGCATTGCCCTTACACAAAGGTCTAAATGGATAATTTCTCAACCCTGCGGTTACCGTATGTCCAGTTAATAACCATCCGCGTTCCGGTGATTGCCGTAAACATGGAGGATAAAATCCCGATAATCAGCGTTACCGCAAAACCTTTGACGGAACCGGTACCAAAAGCAAACAACACCACAGCAACCACGAGATTGGTAAAGTGGGAGTCAAGGATGGTGGCAAAAGCTTTATCGTAACCAACAAATATGGCCGATTGCGGCGTATTACCATTATTGAGCTCTTCTTTAATCCGTTCAAATATCAACACGTTGGCATCAACAGACATACCTACCGTCAAGATAATCCCGGCAATACCCGGTAACGTTAACGTTGCTTGCAACATCGATAATATCGCGACAACAATCACCACGTTAAACGCCAACGCAAGATTGGCAATCATACCGAAAAGTCGATAATAAACCGCCATAAACAGCACAACCAAACCAAAACCTACCACAAACGACAATATGCCTTTATCAATGTTATCTTGTCCAAGACTGGGCCCTACCGTACGTTCCTCCACGATATCAACCGGCGCGGCCAAGGCTCCCGCCCTTAACAACAGTGACAAATTACGTGCTTCCTGCGGACTATCCAAACCAGTGGTTTGAAAACGTTTACTGAATACGCCCTGGATAGTGGCGACATTGATAACTTTCTCAACTTTTTCTTTATGACGTACTTTTTGACCGTCGACTACTTTTGTCTCGACTTTATACTCTATAAAGACCACCGCCATTGGCTTACCAACACTAACTTGAGTGGTTTTAGCCATTTTGGCCGCACCCACGCCGTTTAAGGAAATGTTAACCGAAGGCCTGCCATCCTGATCTTGACCGGAAGACGCGTCAACAATTTGGTCACCCGTCACAATAACGCGACGATCCAACAGTATTGGATTGCCCTTTTTTTCATAATACAAGCGACTGCCAACCGGAACATGACCGGCAACGGCTTGCTGCACGTCATGCTCAGTATCAACCAGGCGATACTCCAAGGTAGCCGTCGTACCCAAAATTTCCTTGGCACGCGTCGTATCCTGAACACCCGGCAATTGCACCATGATACGATTTTCACCTTGTTGCTGAATAACCGGTTCTGCAACCCCTAACTCATTTACCCGGTTACGCAAAGTCGTCATGTTTTGCGACACGGCAAATTTTTTGATTTCGCGCACTTCTTTTTCAGACACTTTTAGCCAAACCTGATCTTGGTTTTCCGGCTCGGTAATATCCAGGGTACGAAAATCTTTAGCCAGCAGATCCATTAGTACGGGCTTATCTTCTGGTGACTTCAGCGTGATTTTTATAAAGCCGTTATCTTTGGCAACAGACTGATAGCGCATTTTTGCACTTCTTAAGGCCAGACGTAAATCATCGTTATAGCGGTCTTCAGCTTGCTTGGCCGCAGCATCCATATCCACTTCCAACAGAAAATGTACCCCACCCCGCAAATCGAGACCCAAATACATCGCCTCAGCACCTAGTGCTCGTAACCAAGCGGGGGTTGTGGGTGCCAAATTTAAGGCAACCGTATAATTGCTGCCCATCTTGTCTCTTAATAAATCAGCGACTTTAAGCTGGTCATCGGTATTGGTAAACCGCGCTAAAATACGTCCGTCTTTAAACTCAAACGCTTTTACAGGAACACCGACCGTTTTAATTTCAGACTCGATCTGGCTTGCCTGATCCTGCCCGATGAGAGTAGTTTGTGTCGATGACACCTGAACAGACGGATCATCACCGTACAAATTAGGTAATGAATAAATAATCCCGATGCCAAAAACAATCAGGACTAATAGATTTTTCCAAAGGGGGAAATGGTTTTGCATGTGTTATTCCAATAATTGAAGCACGTCGCAGGATGGGTAAAGCAGCGCGAAACCCATCCTACGATATTTCCTGATTGTGATGGGCTTCACTTCGTTCTACCCATCCTACTACTACGCAACGCACTACGCGCCGTAATATTAAGCTTTAACTACTTTTTTAGTTATAGCTTTATAAGTTCCTTTTGGCATCATGCTTTCAATGCTCTGGCGCTGCACTTGAATGAAGGTATTATCCGAGATTTCAATCTTGACAAAATTATCGTCCAAATCAACAATTTTACCTAAAATTCCACCAGAGGTTACTACTTCAGCGCCTTTGCTTATTGCAGCAATCATTTGTTTCTTTTCTTTGGTGCGCTTGGATTGCGGACGCAGAAACAAAAAGTAAAAAAAGGCCAGAATACCCAGTGGAAACAGCATACCTTCAAGGCCTGGTTGTTGCGTGGCAGCAGGTGCTGCGGCTAAAGCGTCAGAAATAAAAAAACTCATGATTATCCTCAAATTCTATAGTAATTAAAAAATCTTGTTATTATGCCATAGAAGGCATAGATTTTCCTCGTTGTTGGTAAAACTGCCGGACAAAAATATCCAGTTCCTGTTTTTCAATAGCATCACGCAAGCCCTGCATCAGACCCAAATAATAATGCAGGTTATGTAAGGTATTCAGCCTTGAACCCAGCATTTCCTTACATTTATCCAGATGACGCAAATAAGCTCTTGAATAATTCTGACAAGTATAGCAGTCACAGGATTCATCCAGCGGCGTGTTATCAAACTCGTATTGACTGTTCCTTATTTTTACCACTCCAAAGCTGGTAAACAAATGTCCGTTACGTGCATTACGTGTCGGCATGACACAATCAAACATATCAATACCGCGCCGGACGGCTTCAACCAGATCTTCCGGCGTGCCCACCCCCATTAAATAACGCGGCTTATCAACCGGCATTTTGCTATGAATGGCATCCAGTGTCGCCATCATTTCTTCTTTGGGCTCACCGACGGACAAACCGCCAATCGCATAACCATCAAAACCGATATCCAGTAAACCGTCTATCGACTCCTGACGCAAATGTTCATACATACCACCTTGAACGATACCAAACAACGCAGACAAATTATCGCCATGCGCCGTTTTACTCCGAGCCGCCCATCGCAACGATAAGCGCATGGAATCGGCGGCTTCGTTAACGGTGGCAGGATAAGGCGTACACTCATCAAAAATCATCACGATATCCGAGCCCAAATCACGCTGCACCTGCATAGACTCTTCAGGCCCCATAAAAATAGCGCTACCGTTTATCGGCGATTTAAAGGTGACGCCTTTTTCGGTGATTTTTCTTAACGCACCTAAACTGAACACTTGAAAACCGCCAGAATCGGTCAGAATAGGTTTATCCCAATGCATAAAGTCATGCAAATCACCATGCGCCTTGATCACGCCTGTCGTTGGTCGCAGCATTAAATGAAAGGTATTACCCAAAATAATTTGTGCACCGACACTCGTCAGGTCTTCCGGTGTTAATGATTTAACCGCGCCATAAGTGCCAACCGGCATAAAAATCGGCGTTTCTACAACGCCACGGTCAAAAGTAAGGCGTCCACGCCGTGCATGACCGTCAGTATTAATTAAATTAAATTCCATGCCAAAATATTTGCTCATAAATGAAGGTTGCAGATTATCCAGCCTTTTTAGGTTTTAGTACAATAAACCATCATGTTGTATAGAAAAACAGTCATCTCTCGTTACCCACCGTCGGCATTTTTAATTAAATCAGCCCTGATAAACTGCCTGTCAATAAGCTGTTATTAACCACGAAGCCAGTTCCGGGCGTAAGTCTAAAAGACACAAAACTTACTTTCTTCGTATCACTTCGTGTCTTTGTGGTGATAATCTTTTAAGATTTTTTTGTGATCTTGCCCATAATTAAGTAACGCCTAAAAACTTGTCATTCAAATAAATAGTGTTAAATTTAAAAAATAAAAATCGAAATAGTAAAGTTCCGTAATAACCGTATACAAGTATTATCACAATAGTATTCCGTTTTTTTTTAAATAATTTTACAGCTTTGTTTAAACTTCCCTTAAAATAGACAAAGCAAACAACACCCAGTCAAAACAGGCTTCAAGATTAGGCGAGTTTTATAAGTCATTGGCAGTCAATTTTTGTAAACTGCTTTATTCGTTTCGTCTTTTCTTAATTAACATTCAGTAATCAAATGAATAGCAAATCATTAACGTTAGTAAGCTTTGCATTATTGCTCTTACCTGCCGAAGCCTTTGCTGGCGAAGCTTTAAGTACGGCCAAATCATTAAATTTGACACAGCATATCGTCGGTTATCTTTCGATAGCAGTTACCGTTTTAGCATACATTGCAGCGATGTCGGAAGAAGTCATCGCGTTGCGTAAATCAAAACCGATGGTTTTGGGGTCGGCACTCGTCTGGTTTGCAATTTGTATTTACTATGCCTTGAACGGCGAAGCCAAAGTGGCGGCCGTCGCATTTGAAAGCAATCTGCTGGCTTATATCGAATTGTTTTTATTTATTCTGGTGTCAATGACCTACCTGAACGCCATGGAAGAACGCGGTGTTTTCGACGGCCTCAGGATTTGGCTGCTAAGTCGGCGATTCAGCTACCGGCAACTGTTCTGGATTACCGGCGTTCTTGCCTTTCTGCTTTCTACCGTTATCAACGGCATGGCCGCCGGCCTTTTAATGGGCGCTGTTGCTGCTGCGGTCGGTAAATACAAAAAAGAATTCGTTGCCTTGGCATGTGTCAACATCGTTGTAGCGGCCAATGCTGGCGGCACGTTCAGCCCCTTGGGCGGCATCTCGACACTGTTCGTCTGGCAAAATAAAATCCTGCCTTTCCATGAGTTCTTCACACTCGCTATCCCCTGCCTGGTCAACTTTCTTGTACCTGCAATGGTCATGCATTTTTTCGTGCCCAAAGAAACACCCGCCGCTTCAACTAGCGTCATTTGGCTTCGCCGTGGCAGCAAGCGGGTTATTTTACTTTTCATCGTGACACTCCTTATTACCGTCTCTTCTAATATTCTTCTGGAATTGCCACCTGCCGCCGGTATGATGACTGGGCTTGGTTTACTCCAGTTTTTTAGCTTTTACCTGACCAAGACAGCCATCGAAATCCCAAGTGACTTTGCGCATGTTTACAAACTTTTCCAAGTAGAAGTTCCACGCGACAATAAAAAACAGGATTTTGACGTATTCAAAAATATCGGTAATGTAGATTGGGATACACTGTTATTTTTTTACGGCGCGATGATGTTAATTGGCGCCTTGGGGTTTATCGGCTACCTTGATGCCATTGCGCATTTTCTGTTCGGACAGATTAGCCCCACAATTGCAAATATCAGTATCGGCCTTTCCTCTGCATTTATTGATAACGGCACCTTGATGTTTGCCGTATTGAGCATGCATCCAGACCTTCCTACCGGTCAATGGCTGCTGTTAACACTTACTTTGGGCGTAGGAGGAAGTTTACTGGCCATCGGCTCCGCACCCGGAGTCGCCTTGCTTGGCCAGATCAAAGAGGGCTATACCTTCGCCTTCCACATGCGCTGGATGCCCGTTATTTTACTGGGTTACTTCGCCAGTATTGCCGTGCATTTCTGGATAAATGCACGCTATTTTTAAGCGAATCAGCGGTATTATCTTGAAACCCGCGCCTGTTTCTTTTACCTTACACGCTATTGGAGAGCAATCATGCTGTCCAATTTTCCTTAAATTTTATTAGTCTCCGATTAGTTACGATAATGTCCTCAAATTCACAGCCTCAATCCAAAGAACAACTGGCAGGTTTAGCACTAGGTGCCATTGGCGTAGTCTTTGGCGACATCGGCACCAGTCCGCTTTATGCGCTTAAAGAAGTTTTCCTCAGCGGCCTGAAGATAGATGAACCGCATGTACTTGGCGTGCTGTCTTTGGTATTTTGGACATTGACCTTGGTGGTAACCACCAAATACGCAATTTTCATCATGCGTGCTGACAACAAAGGCGAAGGCGGCATCATGGCATTGATGGCGCTGGCATTACACGGTTCCAAGGAACATCCTAAAAAAATGCGTTTTATCGTCACCGTCGGCTTAATCGGCACCGTGTTATTTTATGGCGACAGCATCATCACCCCCGCAATCTCAGTACTTAGTGCGGTCGAAGGCTTACAAATTGTTGCGCCCTCATTAGATCGCTACATATTACCCATTACCATCACTGTACTGGGTGGATTGTTTATTTTGCAAGCCAAGGGTTCCGGTAAAATGGGCAAACTGTTTTCACCGATCATGTGCATCTGGTTTTGTTTACTTGCCGTTTTAGGCATCATTAACATTATTCACGAACCCCGCGTATTGATGGCGATTAATCCTTACTATGGGGGTCATTTACTGATGGAGTTAGGCTGGCATGGATTTTTGATTATGGGCGCAGTCGTTTTGGCGATAACCGGTGCTGAAGCACTGTATGCCGACATGGGACATTTCGGTTTAAAACCAATTCGTTACGCTTGGTTCGGCTTTGTGTTTCCGGCCCTACTGCTCAACTATTTCGGACAGGGGGCACTATTGATTGTCCACCCCGATGCCATACAAAACCCCTTTTATTTACTTGCCCCCACTTGGGCGCTGTATCCTTTACTGATTTTATCGACACTGGCGACTGTCATCGCCTCACAAGCCGTTATCTCCGGTGCATTTTCGATGACGAAACAAGCCATTCAACTAGGTTACTGTCCACGCATGAATATTTTGCATACCTCGGGCGATGAAATGGGACAGGTTTATGTTCCTGCAATCAATTGGTTGCTGATGATATCGGTTTTTGTGCTGGTGCTAACTTTCAAGTCCTCATCTGCATTGGCTTCCGCTTATGGTTTGGCGGTAACAGGAACCATGATGTCGACCACTCTGTTGGCATTTATTGTCATTCAAGAGCTTTGGCAATGGAACAAATACACCAGCATAGCCTTCTTGTCGGTTTTTTTGACAATAGACTTAACCTTTCTTTCTTCAAATAGTTTAAAGATTCCTACTGGCGGCTGGCTTCCGCTAGTCGTTGCTACCGTTCTGTTTTTGGTGTTAACAACATGGATTAAGGGGCGCAAGTTACTTACCGACTATATGAATGCCAGGCGCATGTTATTCGAGGACCTAGAAGAAACAATCAGCGCCAAATTAGTGAGGGTTGAAGGCACTGCGATTTATTTAACCCGAAGCTTGCACGGTGTACCCCAGGTACTACTGCACAACCTTGAACACAATCATGTCTTGCACGAGAGAATTATTGTACTGACCATTGTTACCACCAACGAACCCTACGTTGACGAAGCGCACTTGGTCAAAATCAGAGCTTTTGGTAAAAACCGTGATTTTTACCGGGTAAAACTTTATTACGGGTTTAAACAAAATGCAGATGTTCGTCGCGCACTGGAGTTATGCCTACAACAAGGCTTGGATTTTAACCCAAAAAATGCCTCTTTTTTCATCGGCAGCGAACAAATATCATTTCGCAACAAAAGCCCCATGCCGAAATGGCGCAGAGGATTATTCAGGTTTTTATTTCATAACGCTACCAGTGCGATTGAGTTTTTTAAAATACCGGTTGAGCGGGTTGTGGAACTTGGAATCCGTATCGAACTGTAACCTAAATATTAGATATCAATAAGTTAGATGACCCGCTAAAAAAATCGCCGCAGATTTTAAAATAGGTTTAACCAATTTATATGCGACGGTTTTTTAGGTGAGTTATGTTGTTGGCTACCAACTTTAGACGGGACAAGCAAAAAGGCTTAACCGTCAATACGATTAACTTAATGATACAGCATCAAAATATACCGTTCGCTCAGCGAACGGTTTAACCTTAAACTGTTCCGCTTTAAGTAGATAGCCATATTATTAATTCGCTTTTATATGATACATTTTTCCAAATGTACGCTATAAAAGCAGGTGTTGTTCGATAGGACAAAACAATCTTTTCTGCAAAATTTATAGGCATACATTGTACTTTACTCAACTCACCCAAACGATAATCCGCCAAAATTTTTATTTCCTACCGTCGCGTTCTCTGTTAATGTTTATCGGCTTTTGCAGAGCCAAGAAACACACTTGCCAATCATTCATAGAGAAAATAAATGCTACACGAACTAATCAACTGGCTAATCACAACCATCGGCGCGATGGGCTATACCGGTATTTTTTTACTAATGGCGCTGGAAAGTTCTATAGTGCCCATTCCTAGTGAAATCATCATGCCACCTGCAGGTTATCTGGTGCAGCAAGGGCAATTGAACATGGCTCTGGTCATTCTCAGCGGCACACTGGGCAGTTTGTTTGGCGCTTATATGAATTACTTTGCAGCCCACTATTTGGGCAGACCATTTCTACTTAAGTACGGACGTTATGTATTGATAACAGAAGAACATTTCCGTCGTGTTGAAGATTATTTTGCCAGCCATGGTGAAATCTCTACGTTTATTGGCCGTATGCTACCCGTCATCCGCCACTTGATTTCACTGCCCGCAGGATTAGCGGGTATGAACCACATCAAATTTACTGTTTACACCTTGCTTGGCGCTTTCATCTGGGTCTCCATTCTGACTTGGATTGGCTATCTACTGGGTCATAACGAAGCATTAATTATGCAATACTCTCATCAGGCAATTATCGGTGTGATAGCTTTCAGCGTTGTTTTGGTAACATCTTATATTTTCCTGCACCGCAGAAAACTTGCACATCTACAAATAGAAGAATAGAAGAAGTACACGCGACACTGTCACCCCCCTTAAAACTGTAAGTTCATACAGATAATCGCCCTTCAAGGGAGGTTATCTGTCAACCTGGAAATGTATAAGCAGAATAATGTAGTGGCAAGGTACGCATCGCGCACCTAAAACCACACCCACTAAACGGTTTTATTGCACCACAATCTATTGTTGTTTTCTATCGGTAGCCTATCAGGTTTCTTTTCCCAGCATAGTTGTGGTGCGCGATGCGCACCCTACTGGAGAGGGTTGGGATGAAGGTAATCGAATGTCGATTTATTTCCGCGTGGCTCTATATATCGCTTCAAGCAATCCTACTGCTCTTCCGTTACGAACGCTAATTTTGTTATCCCTGCGTGCTGAACGGCTGCCATCAACTCTGCAAGCTTGGCATAAACTACGCTTTGATCGGCGTATAAATGCACGCCCACGTCCGGATTTTTTTCTAATTCAGCTTTTAAAGCGATTTCAAGTGCGGCTAAATCAGCGACTGGATTTTTGTTAAGTGTCATGATGCCTTGTGCATTAATACCGAGTTGCAAAGGCTGATCATTGATATTGGCGGTTGTTTCAACTGTTTTAGGTAACGTTACATGAACGGACTGCGTTAGCAACGGCGCGGTAACCAGTAAAATAATCACCAACACCAACATCACGTCCACCAAGGGCGTCACGTTAATTTCACTCATCGCGCTTTCATCTTCGGATTGCGGTTTAAATGCCATGGTTATGCCTGCCTATTGTTGGTGTTTAACGCCACGCTTAAAAAACTGGCAACAAAATTTTCCAGACGGGTACGCTGTACTTTGACACGACGAAGAAAAAAATTATAGGCCAAAACAGCAGGCACCGCGACCACAATACCAATGGCGGTGGCAACCAACGCATCGCCAATCGGCCCTGCAACAACGTCCAAACTGGTTGAACCGCTTTCAGTAATATCGTGCATAGCCTGCATAATACCCAATACGGTGCCAAACAACCCAACAAAAGGCGCTGTGCTACCGATACTGGCCAACAACGTTAAACCGCCTTCCATGGCATGTTGTTCTTGTTGCAACTGTACGCGCAAAGCTTGTTCCAGCAATTCTGTCGAATCACCACAGTACTTTAGCTGGGTTCCTGCCGAACGCTCATGCTCGTCCAGCCACGCCAAACCTTGATAGGCCAATCGCGCTTGAGAACCTTTGGATAATTCAGGCGATAGCTCTTTGGCTTGTTTCAAGTCAGGCAATCGCCAAAATGCGCTTTCAAAACGTTCATTGCAACGACTGTTGTTGATAAACTGCCAAAGCTTAAAAAAAATAAGTGTCCAAGTGATTACTGAGAAAATAAGTAAGGTATAAAGCGTTCCATCAATAATAAGTTCGGGGGCAATATGCATAGATAGGGACATGTAATGATTTCCTTGTATCAATTTTTTAAAAGTTAGTGCTCAAGTTTAAATTGTAAGCGCTGTACCGCGCGTTGCGTTACCGACACGCCATTGACCATTTTTTCCTTAAATTCCCACTTGGCAATGGCAGTTAGAGCAGCCTCGTCAAAAATACCTTCAGGTTCTGCGCTTACCACGATAGCGTCATTCACTGTTCCATCTGTTTGAATGGTAAATTCTACGGTTACCCAGCCTTCAATATGCCGGGCGGCTGCTCGAGCGGGATATTTGGGCGGCACACGAAACAAGGGCACCACACCTGAAACCACCGCTTTACTGTCATCACTTCCCTGCCCTGTTGTTGTCATCATTTTAGCGTGTGAACTTGATGACGCCGAGGGTACTGGTGAAACGGCTGTGGGCGCAGGATTAACCATAGGTACCGGCTCAAACTTGGGCACTGGGATAACTTCTTTTATGTCGGGAGATGGTACCGGTTTATTATTCACAGCCGGTTTTTTTACCGGCAGTGGTTTTACGACGGCCTTGGGTTTTATGGGTTCTTTTTTAACGGGCGGTGGCGCGGGTGGTTCTTTTGCCGCTGCTTTTAAAACAGGCTCAGGTTTTGTCAACATCGCCACCTCCATAACAAACAACGGCTTTTTAAGTTCTATTGAAGGTGTACTTAATAAATACCACGCCAGGGCACTATGCAACACCACTACCACTGCCAACAATAAGCCCGCAATAAAACGTGATTTTTTCTGCTGCTCTAAAGGCTTAAAACCCGGGTAATTACAATAACTAGAGTTTGATGATGACATGAAAGCGATGTTTGTTTATACCGTGTTACTACGTACAATGGCGCTAATTATAAACTAATTGTCCAACAAATAGCCTGTTAACTAAAATTTAAAGGTAACCAACAGGCAAAAAAAAGGCTGGATCACTCCAGCCTTTTTGGGTTTTGTTAAAGCTTAGGAATACGCATAAAATAACTTAGGCACCTTGCTCCCTCTCCCTCAGTGAGAGGACTGGGGTGAGGGGGTAGAAATAGTCAATTTATTTCATGCACGTTCCTTAGTTTAACAAGCCTTGCAACAAGCCGTTTAACTTATGTACAAAGGCAGCCGGATCATCCAGTTGTCCACCTTCGCTCAAAATTGCCTGGTCAAACAGAATGTGGGTTAAATCGGCAAAACGGGAATCATCCTGTTCCGCCTTCATACGCACAACCAGCGGATGCATGGGGTTGATTTCAAAAACAGGTTTTCTGCCCATACCCATTGATTGACCGGCATCCTTCATGATTCTTTCCATGTTAAGACTCATCCCATAAACATCAGCAACCAAACAGGCAGGGGATTCGGTTAAGCGATGACTCAAGCGTACTTCACTGACTTTATCGGCCAACACGTCTTTAATCTGCTTAAGTACCGCTTCAAAGTCTTTATTGACTTCTTCCAGAGCGTCTTTATCTTCTTCTGCATCCAGACTGCCTAAATCCAGGTCACCTTTGGCAACAGACTGTAAATGCTTGCCTTCAAATTCGTCCAGATTAGACACCAACCATTCATCAATACGGTCAGATAACAAGATAACTTCAATGCCTTTCTTACGGAAAATTTCCAGATGCGGGCTGTTTTTTGCCGCAGAAAAACTATCTGCCGTTACATAATAAATATGCTCCTGACCTTCTTTCATACGACTCACATAATCTTCCAGCGCAACATCCTGTTTGTCGGTATCGGCATGGGTAGACGCAAAACGCAACAATTTGGCGACGCGTGCTTTATTGGCATGGTCTTCAATCGGGCCTTCTTTAATCACTGCGCCAAACTGAGCCCAGAATGTTGCATATTTTTCCGGTTCATTTTTGGCCAGATTTTCCAACATACCCAGCACTTTTTTAACCGCACCCGATTTAATGGCGGTGATTTGTTTGCTTTGTTGCAGAAGTTCTCTGGATACGTTGAGCGGTAATGAGTTTGCATCAATAACGCCCCTGATAAAACGCAAATAACGCGGCATTAACTGCTCGGCATCATCGGTAATAAAGACTTTACGAATGTACAGTTTTACGCCATGTTTGGCATCCCTGTCCCACAAATCAAACGGTGCGCGTGATGGCACATAAAGCAATAAAGCATATTCGTTAGTGCCTTCAACCCTGCTGTGTACATGAGTCAATGGATCTTGAAAATCATGGCCCACATGCTTGTAGAATTGATTGTAATCTTCATCTGAAATATCTTGACGGGATTTGGTCCATAACGCGGAAGCACTGTTAATGGTTTCTTCTTCAATTTGTGCAACCGGCTTGGCTTCTTTGGCTTCTTCGCCTTCTTCTACATCCATGTCCATGTCCATCTCTGGCATCACTTCTTTATCCATAACGATAGGTAAAGAAATATGATCAGAGAATTTTCTGACGATGGAACGGATGCGATAACCGTCCAAGAATTCGCTTTCAGCTTCTTTCAAATGCAAAACGATTTCTGTGCCACGCTGTACTTTTTCTACTGCTTCTATTGTGTAATCGCCTTCACCTGCTGATTCCCAACGGGTACCTTCGCTTTTATCAACACCGGCTTTACGTGTGGTGAGGGTTACTTTATCAGCAACAATAAATGCCGAATAAAAACCGACGCCAAATTGACCGATTAATTCGCTGTCTTTAGCTTGCTCACCCGTCAAGGCTTCAAAAAATTGTTTGGTGCCTGATTTTGCAATCGTACCAATGTGCTCCTGAACTTCCGCACGGGTCATACCAATACCATTATCGATAATCGTAATGGTGCGTTTTTCATTATCAAATTCCAGACGAATTTTTAGTTCAGTATCGCCTTCATACAAACCGTCATTCGAAAGTGCTTCAAAACGTAATTTATCTGCCGCATCGGAGGCATTGGAAATCAACTCACGCAAGAAAATTTCCTTGTTGCTGTACAAGGAGTGAATCATCAAATGCAGGAGGTGTTTTACTTCAGTTTCAAAGCCTAGAGTTTCTTTTTTTGCTTCAACAGTCACGGTATTGTTCCTAAATGGTTAATGTGATTGCTAAATATGTGGGGACATAAGATTTTTTTTCAAGGCTGATGGGCTTTATTCGCCACGAAGAACACAGATCACTTGTTATTCTGTAACTATCCTGGTTTCGATCATAGAACACGGATGACACTAATTATACTGATACCATCAATCAAAGGGATGGTATCCAATGCCGTTAAGTTAAGTGCAGACTGTTTAAAAAACTGGAGTGCAATCGCTTCAGCTATTGCCTGTAAAAACAGCTAAAGCGGTTTTATTCCAGTTGTATGCTTAGCTTAACGGCATTGGGATAGTATCCGTTAATACGATGCTTCAACAACCGGAATCTTGCCAATTTTATTCTGCCAGATTTTTGGCGCTATTTGATGAATGGAGATGCCTTGAGTATCCACAGCGACGGTAACTGGCATATCTTCAACAACAAATTCATGAATGGCTTCCATACCCAGATCTGCAAACGCAACAATACGCGATTTACGTATGGCTTTTGATACCAAATAAGCAGCGCCACCTACAGCCATAAGATAAACAGCCTGATGTTTTTTGATAGCGTCAATCGCTTCCTGCCCACGCTCGGATTTTCCAATCATACCCAGCAAACCGGTTTTAGCCAGCATGGTTTCGGTAAATTTATCCATACGCGTAGCGGTGGTAG
>JBAXUR010000072.1:0-16802 GCA_037129595.1 Methylococcaceae bacterium
AACAACAAGAGGGAAAACCCATGAAACAAAAGAAATTACTCGGCCTGTTTTTTATGATTGCCTTTTTAAATAGTGACGCCATTAATGCCTCGGAGCATCATAGTGGCCATGGTGGCGGCGCTAGAGGCATTAGTAGCCCGGGGACTTGTGAGAAAGTACGCGTAAGCAAATTTTTACCACCGCATTTAGCGACTGTCTTACCGGAAGCCGAATTTTCTTTTTTGGTGTTCAATATTGATAAACCAGAGCAGGTTTCTATCACGGTAAAAAATATTCCAGTGGATTTTACTGCTGAATTTAAAGACCCTTTTTACCTGATAAAAGGAAAATTGCCGGCTGCCCTTGTTAACACGGCAGCGCGAATTAATATCAAGGTGAGTGCTAAATCGAGTCATTGTGAAGCTGAAGACGGCTGGCTGTTAAAAATAACTGACAAGTGACCCGTACTAACAGGCTTTCCAATTGACGCAGAACAGACCTGTAAAACTTGATACTGTTGATAGCGCTGCGAGGCTCTTTCATTTATTAATAATGGTTAAAATTTATTTATGTCTGTAAAAAATCCCGTCAAAAAATGTGCCGCTTATTGCTTGGCGTTGCGTTTTGATATTAATCAATTAGCATCAACCCTGTCCGATTCAACGCTGATCAGGATTATAAAAGGCGCCCTACTGATTGAGGACACTCACTCTTGGTCGGTTGTCTTTGCTTATGGTGCTGTTGTACATTGGAATGTCGATCTGGAAGATCAAGGTAAGTTGCATCATTTATTATTGAATTACGCTGAAAATCCGCTGACCGTCATAGAAGAAGACAACTTTACGTTTGCTCTTGATTGTCTGACCACACGCATTATTGAAGACCATATTGAAATCGAGTCGTCAGATCCCATTTTAATATTTGCCTTATCTCAAGGCATGGCCCAGTCGATTAAGCTGGCCTCTTTTGAAACCAATGCCATAACCACCATCAACAATACCAACTACATTCCCAAGTCATTGGCTGAAAATGGCAGCATTAAACTAAGTCGTCATAAAATAGCAAAAATACGGGGGCAATTGTTTTTAACCAAAAGCGATATTATCTTAAATTATGACTTACTGGACACACCTGATTTCTTTTGGGAATACCCGGAATATGAAGCCTTTTACAGCATTACCGCAAAATATCTGGAAATAGCGCCGCGCACCCAGGTGTTGTCTAAAAAGCTGGAAACCATCCATGAATTATTTGAAATGTTGGCGGACGAACAAAAACACCGGCACTCAACCATATTGGAATGGATTATTATCTGGCTAATCGCTTTTGAAATCGGCATGACCATATACGACAAAGTATTCTAAATAATAATACCCCCAATGCCGTTAAGTTAAGCGCGAATTGTTTAAAAAACTGGAGTGCAGTCGCTTCAGCTATTGCCTGTAAAAAAACAGCTAAAGCTGTTTTACTCCAGTTGTACGCTATTGGTAACCCCTCTTTTCTCACTCGACCCCCAAGGCTTTTTTAATGCTCAGTTATCGACATTCATTTCACGCAGGCAATTTTGCCGATGTTTTAAAACACCTTGTTTTGATAAAAATCCTTGAACACCTGAACAAAAAAGATAAACCTTTTTGCTGTATTGATACCCACGCCGGCCCCGGTGCTTACGCCCTGAATGATGACTATGCATTAAAAAACAAAGAATTTGAAAATGGTATTGCCGCGTTATGGCAACGAACTGACCTGCCTGAAAGCATTGCCGGTTATGTTAATTTGATCAAACAATTTAACACGACAGAACAATTAAACCGTTATCCCGGTTCGCCTTTAATTATCAAACACTATTTACGTAAAAAAGATCGCTTGTTTTTGTATGAGCTGCATTCAACAGAAATACAACGATTAAACGAGGCGGTTCGTCATGACCGACGCATCAAAGTATTTCATGCGGATGGTTTAAAAAACGTCGTCGGTTTATTGCCTCCAGACGAACATCGGGGACTGGTATTGATTGATCCGTCTTATGAAATAAAAAGCGATTATGAACAGGTGATCGAAACCTTGATACAAATGCACAAACGCTTTGCTAGCGGCACTTACGCACTCTGGTATCCGGTAGTAGAACGCAACCGTAACCAACAACTGGAAAAATCGATAAAAACCAGCGGACTAAAAAATGTGCAATTATTCGAATTGGGCATAACAACAGATACCCATGAACACGGCATGACCGCCAGCGGTATGATTGTGGTTAATCCGCCGTGGACGTTGGTTCCCGACATGCAACAAGCACTACCCTGGCTGGCTAAGGTTCTGGGTATTGACGGCGCAGGCCCATACCGCTTAGAAACACTGGTTAAGGAATAACAAGCATTTATAGTTTTTATTCACCACGAAGACACAAAGAAAAAACTTTTTGTCCTACTGTCCCGGTCGGGGTTCGCAAACCTGACTGAAACGTTTAAAGACTTCCCAATGCCGGTCGGGGTTTGCAACCCCGACCGAAACGCTTAAAGATTTTAATAGCGTTACAAACGCCGTTACGCTTAATTATTCACTTTTAAAAAACAAACAACAAAGGATCGCATGGTCGTTAAATTTATGGCTTTTACGCTAGTGGGAGCTATCAGTACCCTGGTGCATTATTCAATACTCTATGCACTGGTTGAAGGCTTTGCTTTCAATCCGGTTTGGGGGTCAGGTTATGGCGCATTGGCAGGCTTGATAATCAGTTATGCTTTAAACTATTCGCTTACCTTCAAAAGCGAACAGTCACATACCCAAACATTACCAAAATTCGCGTTAATCGCCTCACTGGGTTTTTGTTTAAATATCGTGTTAATGACGGTATTAACACCTCATCTATATTATCTTTATGCGCAGGTTTTAACCACGGGAGTCGTATTGATTTGGAATTTTTTGGCCAACAGTTTTTGGACTTTTAAACTAGATAGTCCGAAAAAGTCGACAAAAGACACACCGTCAATGCACCGAAAAATAGTGACCGGATTTGGCTTGCTTACGACACTATTAGCCCTACGCATCATTACCTTGGGACTTTATCCTCTCTATGATCCTTCCGAGTCAAGATACGCGGAAATGGGTCGCAAGATGCTGGAAACCGGAAATTGGATAACACCATTGATTGATTATGGCGTCCCTTTCTGGGGAAAACCACCGATGACAGTCTGGCTGACCGCTTCAAGTTTATGGCTGGGTGGCGTCAACGAATTTTTTGCCAGATTACCGTCCCTCTTATTAAGTGCAGGCATTATCTGGATTATTTTTCATCTGGCCAACGTGCAACGAGGTCGCGATAACGCTTGGACTAGCATCATTATTCTGGCAAGCACGGTGCTGTTTTTTGTGATGTCCGGCACGGTGGCCATGGACGTCTGTATGAATTTAGGCATCACGCTGGCTCTCGCCTCGTTCTGGCTGGCCATGCGTGATGACAGACAATCTTTCTGGGCCTATCTTTTCTTTATTGGATTAAGTATCGGCTTGATGGCAAAAGGGCCTATTGCCATTGTCTTATCCGGCATAACTATAGGACTTTGGACGGCCATTTCAGGTGAATGGCTACGCGTCTGGAAGCGGATACCCTGGATTAAAGGGACGCTGTTGATGCTGGGCATCTGTGTTCCCTGGTATTTGCTTGCAGAACAAAAAACTCCCGGATTCCTGGAGTATTTTTTCATCGGCGAACACTGGAAACGCTTTACTGAGAGTGGTTGGACCGGCGATCTTTATGGCAATGGACATGCTCAACCTCACGGAAAAATCTGGCTCTACTGGCTGGGCGGTGCATTTCCCTGGTCTTTAATTTTTCTAAAAATACTCATCACTGCCATGGTAAAAAAAGTACCCTTAAGTTTACTTAAGTCAAACGATGACTGGCGCTTATATTGTTTGCTTTGGATGGTGTCGCCACTACTTTTCTTCACCCTCTCGGCCAACATTATCTGGACTTATACGTTACCCGGCTTGGCCGGTTTTGCCTTATTGCTTGCCGATTGGCTGAACAATAAACCCCAATACCGAAAAGCTTTGGCCTTGTGCGTACCGCTGTCATTTTTAGGATTAGTCATTGCTTACCATTGCCCCAACACGGAATTTTTTAGATCACAAAAACCGTTAGTGACCGCTTATCAGCAGGCATCACAGCCTGACGAGCGTTTAATTTATTTAAATGACAGACCTTATTCAGCGCAATTTTATATGGAAGGCAAGGCGCTACAATTAACCGGAATACCCGAGTTGCAAAATAGTTTGACCGATTCGAATCACGACTTTTATATCATTAAAGAAGACGCTGTGAGCAGCCTGCCTGAAGCCATCAAAGTTCGCCTTGAACCGGTTAAAAGCTATCAATTATTTACCTTATTTCATGCCCATAGCGGTGACAAGCAATGAGCCATCGTGAACCGATCCATCTAATCATCAATGCGGATGACTATGGCTACTACCCGTGTGTCAGCCAAGGCATATTGGAGGCAGCGACTTCGGGTGCCCTGACGGCGACCGGTATTCTGGCGAACAGCCCTGATTTAAAAACCCAACTCGAATGGCTGGATACTGTTGATGATCTGGAGGTGGGGGTGCATCTTAATCTGACGTTCAGACAGCCATTAACCGTTAATATGGCTGAAAAACTGGCGCGTTGGCAGGGACTTTTTCCAAATGCTTATGCCATGAGCGGGATGGTCTTGACCGGTAAAGTCAGTATCAACGATGTCCGCCAGGAATGGTCTGCGCAAATCGAAGCCTGTCAGGGGAAAAAATTGCAGTTTTTAAATTCCCATGAGCATATTCACATGCTGCCGGTTTTGTTTCCGTTGATGTTAGAATTAGCCAACAAATATGATATTCCTCATATACGACTCACTCAAGCAGAATGGCTTGCGCCTTTTGGCGTTTCGGCGCTGGTTCGCAATACGCTAATGCAAGCCATGCAGACCGTTAATAAAACCAAACTTAAAAGTACAACACCCGTATTTTTAGGCCTGAGTCGAAGTGGAAAACTCGATTACCCTTATTTGGAAACCATTTTTTCAACGCTTATTCCGGGAAAAACCTATGAACTGATGTGTCATCCAGGACGCTTTGACCCCAATGAAATTTTAGATACCAGACTTTTGTCTTACCATGATTGGGAAGGTGAGCTGGCGTTATTACAAAGCCAAAAAGTTTACGAACTGTATGAAAAATTTGGCATCCGCTTAAGCCATTATCAACATTAAAACCATCAGAACCATGATAAAAAGAGACTACCAATTTAAGCAGGGACAAGCCGCAAGGCTTAACCATTCGCCTTGAACTTGTCGAAAGGTGAGAGGGATTTTGGTATGTTTATATGCGGCTGCCCTGTTCTGCCATCATCTTAAAGCCATCAAGTTCATTTTTTGTGATATTATCTTTTTCGCCTTTGACAAAGCCGTGGGCAATAATAACTTTATCATCCCGTTTCATTAAAAGTATAGATCTGTATGCGCTGTGTTTTCCTTGCCCTAATCTGTTGATACGTTTTTTATAAATATTGCCACCTAAACTTGCATCACACAGTCCGTTTTCTATTTCAAGAATGGCTTTTCTCAGGTCATCATCACTTATGCCCTGTTTTGTTGCCCATTATCAAATAGGCGATATTTAAAAACTTTCATACAGACTCAAATTATACTTTTAAACTATTATCCCTCTACTCACCGATTAAAATAGCCCATAAAATCCAATGAGACATAACTATGCAAGCCTATTATGAAATAGAAACCGAAATTCCTAAAAATCACCACCTTAATTTGATATTGCCTGATGATATTCCTGAAGGTAAAGCCAAAGTGGCCATTATTTACGAACTGCCAAATTTACAAGCTAAAAATACGGAAGACTTGATTAAAGCCATTAAAAAATTTCGCGCTAAACAGGCTTTGTCTAATAAAGAAATTAAGGAATTAATCGATGAAGGGCGTGCATAGCTTAGTATTGGATAATTCAGTTGCCATGCTTTGGTGTTTTCAAGATGGTAGTGATTCGGATTTAATGTATGCAGAAAAAGTTTTAGACCGTCTGTCTGATACTATTTTTTTAGTACCTAACCTTTGGCATTTGGAAGCGGCAAATGTAGTGGCTCGTGCACAAAAACGGCAATGGTTAACCACAGAGAAAATGCAAGAGTTTCTAGAGTTAGTGGTGCAATTACCCCTTAAAGTTGATCTGGAAACAGCAAAAAAAGCAATGACAGAAACATTTACGCTAGCCTACGACCATAATTTGTCAGTTTACGACGCGGCTTATTTAGAATTGGCGTTACGTCATCATGTGCCATTAGCAACACTAGATGCAGATTTAAGAAAAGCAGCTTCTAAAGTAAATGTAGCCATTTTTAACTCATAACATTGAGAATATTTCCCCATGCTTAAACCCTTTGAATGGCAAGACAAACCCGCGTTAATTGAACATTTGTTTCCCGTTCAAAAGATTTCAGCAGAAAGTTTTAAGGAACAAATGGCTGGTTCAGGTAAAACACTGACCGCCTTGGGCAAATAATATAAATTAATAAAAAACATGAACTTAACAAATCAACAAAACCCCGTCATCAGCACAGTCATTCCAGCTTATAATGAAAGCCAAGGCTTACAAGAAGCCATCACTAAAATTGCTGCAATTTTGGACGCATGTGAAAAAAACTGGGAAATTGTCATCGTGGATGACGGCAGTAGCGATCAAACTTATCAGCAAGTAGTTCAACTTTCCAAGGCCGAACCCCGGATTAAAGGTATTGCCCTAAGCCGCAACTTTGGCAAGGAAGCAGCGATGCTGGCAGGGCTTGAATATGCCAAAGGCGAAGCGGTTATCATTCTGGATGCCGATTTACAGCATCCACCGAGCTTTATTCCCGAGATGATAGACAAATGGCGTTCCGGCGCACAAATTGTTCATGCGGTTAAACGCAGTCGTAAAGACGATTCAGCCGGAAAAAAAGCCGCCGCATATTGCATCAATCAATTAATCTCAAGTCTTGGCGGCATCAATATCAACAATTCGTCTGACTTTAAGTTATTGGATAGGGAAATCGTAGACATCCTTGTTCACAGATTGCCTGAAAGGGAACGGTTTTTTCGCGGTCTGACCAGTTGGTTGGGTTTTGCTGAAGAATATATTTATTTCGATGTCGCCACTCGCCAAGGCGATGAAAGCAAATGGTCGTTCTGGTCACTGTTGGAATTGGCGATTACCGCACTGACCTCGTTCACGTCTTTACCGTTAAGAATTGTGACTTTTTTAGGCTTTGCAACCTTGATACTGGGCTTTTTTGTCGCCGGCGATACCATTTTGTCTTTAATTAAAGGTCAAGCCGTCTCCGGCTTTGCTACTATTATCATTAGCCTGTTACTGATTGGTAGTTTTATTATGATCAGCTTGGGCATCATTGGTGAATATATCGCCAAGATTTATGAAGAAGTTAAAGCCAGACCGCATTATCTGGTTAAAGCCAGCGTTGGCATCAAAGACAAGAAACCGGAATAAGTGATTCTATGTTGATCAGGCTTTAAAAAAATAGGTTATCAATTTAAACCAGGACAGATAATAAAAGTGGCCTATTGATTCCGGGAAAGCTGAGCCCCAGCTCGGCGTAGTCACCAATAGTCAGTAATCGGCTTGACTATCCCGTACCGAGCTGGGGCTCGGTGCTCCCGGGAAGTTTCTTTAATCTCCGGTTTCTTTTACTTATCCAATTGCGAGGTAAATCGGCAAGGCGCTGCACCTGGCATGGGCGGCTTGATTGCCCAGCTATAATGCAGCTCTTTTCCTCGTGGCGCATGACCCCAAGACAAAGAAAACTCGCCTTTCGCAGTAGCTTGACTAAACAACAATGAATAGGCGTCAGGAACTGTTTCTGCTTTAACCAGGATGATAAAAGCACCGCAAGACGCCACATCCTGTGCATTTACCCAAGGTGATTCCAGAGTATTATTGTCGATAAACAAAGTAGGTTCGGGGCGAGCATAAAGCAACACATTACCCCCTGTCCAGGAATCTGAAATTATGATGGCTAACGGCTCTTTTTGTTGCGCAGACCAAATTTCAGTCACTTTGTTGGCTAATGCTTCACCTGGAAAGTTTAACCTCGCCGCACTACCCACAGCGTTGGGGTAGATTAAGGCAACCACAAAGAAAAAAATCAAAATAATGGCCTGCGTTATCCATGCCAACCAGCTAACCACTTTTAAAAGTTGCGTGTCATCCAGTTGCTTATAAAAGCATTTTGTTAGCAAAATACCCGAAGGCAGAAAAAAAGCGGTCACCCAATTACTGTTTAACGGACTTGCCGATAACAGCGGCACCATCATGGCCAAAATCAGTGGCGTTAACAAAACAACCAGCAAGAAGCGTAAATCATGGTTTGATTCAGGCAAGCCGGTCTCAGGAATCGTCGTAACCGTAATAGTGCCTTTCTTGATAAAGAACCAAACTCCCAGCAGCAGCGGTAACGCAAAGACCAAGCGAACCATCACGTTGGCAACAAAACCGATAAGAATGCCCAGTCTGCTATCTGATTCTGCCAATTTATCATGGATATAAGTAAACGGAATCCAGTTGTTATCAATCAACCAAAGCACATGGGGCGAAATGACCAGCATAAAAATAATGCTACTGACGAGCAAACCCAAAATAATGCGCATGTTTGACCATAAGCGTTGCCAGATTACAAATACAAAAAAACCGGCTATTATCAATATAGCACTGTATTTGGTCAGCATCGCCAAGCCACAAGCAAGACCCAGCCACAGCCACAGCCAATTTGAGAGCGACTTGGGACACCGGAGTGCGCCGTAAAAATAATACAAAGCCGCAGCCGTGAACGGCAAAGAAACGGTATTGTGATTAAACGTAAACGCCCTGGAATTGTGATAAGCAATTAACGAAGTGATGAGTACCGCGACAATCGCCCGCTTTTTTGGCAACATTTGTTTTGCCAGCAACCAAACATAAAACAGCGCCACCACCGAACAGCCTTGTGCAGCAAAGACCGTCAACCCAACTGAAGGTCCGCCGAACAGAAAATTTAAGGCATGCAGCAATGCGGAGGGCAGCGGTGGATGTTTGTAATAACCCCATTGCCAACTTTGCGACCAAACCACTTGCTCAATACTATCCAACTCTGAGGATAAAAGCAGAAATGCTGAAAGCAGTGTCCAGGACATTAAATAAACCGCCAAAAAAGCAAACAAGCCTAGCTCATCTTTATCCGTCGCTATCAAGGCGAACTTATTCTTAATTATCCTAATAAAGTCGATCATGGTGATATTATTTTTAATGACTGGGTTGGGTGAAAGGGAAGTTTTTTATAATAATACCATAGGTTCAAGCCCCTTAAGCCACCCAGCAAACCCAAGCTATCAGTTTATCGTACTTAAGAATGTCAATAACCTCTGCTTTACACTAAATTACCTCGCTCAAGTGCGTATTAATAAGTGCATTAATGCTACTATATGCGCTTTTTACAGTCGCTTCCGGATGGCGGTTTTTGAAAGGTTAATTGGATATGAAAAATATTATTGTGATGTCAGGCGATATTGGCAGTGGCAAATCCTCCGTGGCAACTGCGCTAAAACAGCTGACCGGCTATGACATCATTGGCACCGGCACTATACAACGTGCCATAGCAACCAGACGCGGTCTAACCACTCTGGAGCTGAATAAAATATCACAAACAGACCGCAGCATTGATGATGAAATTGATTCTTATGTGATTGAAACAGGCAAAACCCAAGATCACTTAATTCTGGACTCCCGACTGGCCTGGCACTTTATTCCAAGCGCCTTTAAAGTTTTCTTGTCCGTTGATCCGGTTGTCGGTGCCGAACGGGTATTTAACGCCTCACGCAATGACGAAAACAATCCCTCGCTGGAAGTGACGCTTGAAAATAACCTAAAACGCCAAAGCATCGAAGACCAGCGCTTTAACCAGCTATATAATGTGCATTTTAGAAAATACGGTAATTATGACTTAATTATTGATACCTCTTACACATCCCCTGAAGCGATTGCCCAAAAAATCAAAGATTGCTTTGATGCCAGATCAAACCAACTGTCATATTCATCGCTATGGATTACACCCAAAAAATTATTACCGACGCACTCTATAAAAGACTTTTCCGGCAAACCCGCGAATGATGGCATTCAAGAAAATCAACCGGTCAGCGTTTTTATCTGTAACGGTTTTATCTATATTAAAGAGGGGCATCAGCAGGTTTTTGCCGCGCACAAAGCCGGGATTGATTTGCTTCCTGCAAAAATTTTAACGGAAGAACCTGCCGATAAATTAAACTCGGGATTAACTGCCAGTGAGCTTGCCGATCAAGTGTCCTTATCAATGCTGCATGACTGGGAACAAGCGCTGGGCTTTACATACAAAAGCTACCCTGAAAAATTTTAAAAACAATATCACCACGAACGACTGCATCCATGCAGTCGTTCGTGGTGAATAGCTTTTCTACATCTCGGCTAAAATATCCAACGCTTCAGAGAGCGTCGATACGCCATGTATTTCCAAACCCTTAATGGGCGTTTTGGGCGCATTGGCTTTGGGGATGACGGCTTTTTTAAAGCCGTGTTTTGCGGCATCATTAAGACGTGCATGACCATTGGCAACGGGTCTGATTTCTCCACTTAAACCAATTTCCCCAAAAAAGAATACATCATGCGGAATGACTTTATCCTTCAGGCTGGAAACAATTCCGACTACAATCGCCAAATCAGAACTGGTTTCGGTGACTTTTATGCCACCGACAACATTGGCATAAATTTCATCTTGTGCGGTAAAAATACCGCCGTGCCGATAAAGCACCGCCAGCAACATAGCCAAACGGTTTTGGTCAAAACCGACCGCCAACCGCCTTGGATTGCCGTACTGACATTCGGTAACCAAGGCCTGAATCTCTACTAATAAAGGCCGCGTACCTTCCCACAACACGGTCACTACACTACCTGATGACGGCTTTTCGGCCCGATTTAAAAACATGGCCGAAGGATTCTTGACTTCTTTTAGTCCGGTACTGTCCATGGCAAAAAAGCCTAATTCACCGACGCTGCCAAAGCGGTTTTTATCGGCTCTTAATACCCGAAAACGGGCATCATCGGTTGACCCCAACATCACCTGCGTATCGACAATATGGCTCAAGGTCATCGGCCCTGCCAGCGATTGATCCTTGGTCACATGCCCGACCATAAAAATGGATACATGATGTTTTTTTGCATATTGCGTCAGGTAACTGGCTGATTCCCTGACTTGAGAAACCGATCCCGGCGCAGAATCGGTGTCTTGTGTGTGCATAACCTGAATGGAATCTATCACCAAAATCTGCGGTTTTATGTCATCCAAAACATCACAAATGCGCTGCACCGACGTTTCCATCAACATCATCATTTTAGCGGCCGGCAACTTTAAGCGATGTGCTCGTTCAGCAATTTGTTGCAACGATTCTTCGCCTGACACGTACAGTACACTGATAGCCCGATCGGCAATATTGGCAATCGCCTGCAACAACAGTGTGCTCTTTCCTGCCCCCGGCGCACCGCCAATTAACACGACACTGCCGCTGACAATACCGCCACCTAAAACGCGGTCAAATTCTGAAATACCGGTCGAAATACGTTCAGCTTTAGACAAATTGACATCGGATAATAGCTTAACTTCGGAGCGACTACCGGCATAACCGCTGCGACTGCTACGCTCGGTGGTCGCTGATCCCAGTCGGACCTCCTTGATCGTGTTCCATTCGCCACAACTGGTGCATTGCCCACCCCAACGCGGATAATCGGCACCACATTGATCGCAAACAAACGCCGTTTTGATTTTTTTTACCATTGTTTAATGTACACCGTGACTTTTACTTTTTAATTAATTTCCGAGTTTAACAAAATAACTTCAATTTCTTCGGTTATTTCTTCCTGACGATAAATTTGGGATTTTCGGCGCAGATTAACCGTCTCATCATCCAGATGTTTTACTGCACCTTCCAGATGTTGTAATCGACGCTGATTTTCAGCCATGAGCGAAATATAAAAAATCTCATGTAACACAGCAAACAGGTAATGATGAACCAAATCAGAAAAAAACTCGCCAGGCTCCAGATTAAGTAAGGGTGGATTTCCATAAGCCGGTGCTCTTGGTTGTTGCCGAAAAAACGGGGGAAATATCTGCCTCTTGGTCATTTGACCGGTACTATTATCATGATAAATAACCATTAATTGCAGCGCAGGAACGGCAATAGCCCCCCGATTAATATCGTCCTTGGCAATCGGTAATGCGCTGATAGCATCCAGCAGGCGATTAAGGACAGCGGGGACTTCTTCTGCAACATTGGCACCGGCAATGGATGCGATGACCTCAACCGGATTATCTGCCAACCGGTTACCCAGTCGACTACCGATGACAATAATACCGGAATAAGCGTCTGCGGTAAGCATGTTAAGCAGGCTTTCGTTAAAATCACCGCAAAAACCTCGCTCGGCACCCACCAGAATACCCACCGATGTGGCGTTTTTATCAGCATCGGGTAACGGGTAAAAATCCAGAAAATCCAGTGCCGCATTTTCAATATTAGCCACCGCCTGACCCTGTAGAGTTTGAAAACGCCCCAGTTTGTGAATTTCAATCAATGCCAGATTTTTCATTGAATTTAAAATACTACGTATCTCGTCCATTTGAGCGATATGCAATTGCAGTTCGCGGCTTTGGCTCATAAAGATTGCCTGTCATCTTTTTTAAGCCAATCACCCAGGGCTTGTTGCCATTGCTCAGCGGGACTGTCCAGCGTTAAGTCCGTGGTGTTAATACCCTGATTAATGAGCTCAAGCCAAGCCGGAATATCTTTAGGCTCTGCGTTATTAAAAAAGCCTGCATTAAAAGCGGTCAACCAAGCCAATTGAAAAAGACTGCTCAGTGGTGCCAGTCGATCCTGTTTCAGTATTTCCCGTAACAGCCGTCCACGTTTAATTCGCGCTTCCATAGACGCTTCCAGGCGTTGGCCAAAACGGGTAAACGATTCAAGCTCCAAAAACTGCAAATAATCCAGCTTCATTTGTCCGGCTTGATGGCTGATACTGGGATGCTGGGCTTTGCCGCCTATCCGCGAGACTGATTTAGTGATGTCGATAGCCGGACGAAAGCCTGATACAAATAAATCATTATCCAGATAAATTTGCCCGTCGGTAATGGAAATAAGATTGGTGGGAATGTAAGCGGCAATTTCGCCTTGCTTGGTTTCAACTATTGGCAAAGCGGTCATACTGCCGCCGCCATTTTCTGCGTTCAAACGGGTTGACCGCTCCAGCAAACGGGAATGGACAAAGAAAATGTCGCCGGGGTAAGCTTCCCGTCCCGGTGGTCTCCGCAGCAACAAAGACAGTTCCCGATAAGTTCTGGCATGGGTGGACAAATCATCGTAAATAATCAGGGTATCCCTGCCCTGCCCCATCCAGTATTCGGCCAGCGCACAGCCCGCAAACGGGGAAATGTATTGCAATCCCGGCAACGCACTGGCTTCCGCGACCACGCAAACCGTGTAGTCCAGCGCCCCTTGATTGCGCAAGGTTTCGACCGTACTGACAACCGCCGAACGCTTCTGGCCGATCAACACGTAAATACACACGACATTCTGGTCTTTTTGATTAATCACCGTGTCGATGGCGATTGAACTTCTGCCCAAGCCTTCATCACCCACTATCAATTGTCGCTGACCTTTGCCAACGGGAATCAGGGTATCAATAATTTTAATACCGGTGTAAAGCGGTTTATCAACAAAATCGCGGGCAATAATGGCTGGCGAGCCTTTTTCCAGATTTTCACGACCCGCCGGATTTGGCGGTGGCAGACCATCCAACGGTGTTCCCAGAGGATCAATAACCCGACCTAAAAACTCGTCACCGACCGGTATGCCCAGCGAGTGCCTCGCAAGAAAAACAGTCGTCCCTGAAGTCAGCGCCTCGGTTTGATACAATAAAATAGCGCCTATTCTGTCGAGATTCAGGTCAAACACCATGCCCCGACTGCCATCAGCAAAAATCAGAATATCTTCGATGGCTGCCGAGGGCAAACCCTTAATCCAGCTAATACCATCCCCGACAGCAACCACGGTGCCTTGTTCGGTAACACGCAACCCTGGCTGATAGTTAACCAGCCAATCGGCTTGTTTATCCAGCAAACTGGCAAAGGCTTCGGGGTTACTCGGTGTCATTGGCAATCTCGGCAAAACCAATCAACTCATGCTGCAGGTTGGCGTTTAAGACCCAGGCACCAATATCCATGCGTAAACCTGCGATCAGTTCTGCATCCTGATAGTATTGAAAATTGATATGGCTGTTGATTAATGAGCCTAACTGCTGTTCCAGTTGAAGCCGCTGTTCAGCGCTTAAGAGATAAGCACTGGTTATTTTGATTGGCACCGGTTTTTTGGCACCCAACAATTGCAGACACAACGTACAGGCTTCCGGTAACGTTTTAAGATTGGCCAACAACATCTCAAATAGTCGCGCCTCCAGCTCGGGACTGGCCGACTGTTTCAGTAGCAGTCCGGCAAAGCGGGCACCATTTTGTAACGCCTGCTTTTCGGCTTGTACTTGAAGCTCCCTTTGTTGACGCTGGAGTGTCACATTTATTTTTTGCCGCTCCTGCTCAAGATCGCTATTCAACTTGTCCATTTGCCGTCTTCTTTCACTTTCGATTTGCTGATGCAGTGCGGTAAGAGCGGCTTTTTTTTCTTGCTCCCACAACTTTTGACGATTTTCATAAAGGCTGCGCTGCTCTTCTGCCTGTTGTTGTATCGCTTTTGCATCGGCCAGTGATTGATCAATAAACTGCTTGCGCTTGGCAATCACCGCCAGCAACGGCTGATAAAAAAGACGCTGCAAAATCCAGATCAGAATCAGAAAGTTGATGATTTCCAGGATAAAAGTGGAGAAGTTGAATTCCATAAGCTTTAAGTATTCTGTAAAAAATTTTCACCACGAAGACACGAAGAGCAGGCGAAAGGCACAAGGCTAAAGGTAAAAATCTGATTCCCAACGATCGCCGTTTGCCTTTCACCTTTCACCTTTCACCTTTCACCTTTCACCTTTCACCTTTTGCCTTTCGCCTTTTGCCTTTCGCCTTTCGCCTTTCGCCTTTCACCTTTCGCCTTTCACCTTGCACCTTTACTTAACAATATATTCAAGCAATGGATTTCTGAACAAGACGATCAAGATAATCACCAGGCAATAAATCGCCAGTGATTCGATCATGGCCAGACCGATAAACAAAGTGCGCATGATTGAGCGTTCGGATTCCGGTTGCCGCGACAGCGCATCAAGCGCACTGCTGATGGCATTGCCCATGGCCAGCGCGGGCAACATGACCCCCAAAGCGATGCCGATAATGGCGGCGACGCTGGAACCAAGAACGATCAAGGCTATATCAGTCATAAATTACTCCTGTGAATTAAGTTGTTGCGATTGCATGGCACCCGCCAGATAAATCAGTGCCAGCATACCAAAGATATAAGCCTGCACCAGCGCTTCAATAATATGTAACATCAAAATGGGGATGGGGGCCAGAAATCCCGCCACCAATAAAATCAGCATGGCCGCCATTTCCAAACTCATCATGTTGCCAAATAACCGAATCGCCAGCGCCAAGGTGCGGGTAAATTCACTGATGATATGAAAAGGCAGCAAAATCGGACTGGGCGTTAGGTAATGATGCAGATAATTTTTAATGCCCAAGGTCCTAATGCCAAACCAGTGTACCGAAAAAAACACTAACACTGCAAGTGCCGAGGTTACCGAAAGATCACGGGTTGGCGAATGAACACCCGGTATCAATCCCACCAGATTGGCAATAATCAGAAACAGCCAAAGTGAGGCGATAAAAGGCATAATTTGCCGCCCGTGTTCCGGCGCGACCGCACTGATGGCCTCGTCGATAGTCGCGACAATACCTTCAACCGTGGTTTGCAGCGAATCAGGCAACATCTTTAGGTGCCGGGTTGAAAACCAGGCTATCGCAGCAATCACCAACATAATACCCCACGTAGTAATCAGTGATATACCAATAACTACGGGGCCTAAAGAAAATGCAAATTCGTGTTCCATAATTTATCCTGATTCATCTCAAAAGCCATCTCCAAAACATTGGTATCTACATAGCTTTTACTCATAATAAAACAATAAGTTACGGCAGGGCTTAACTCCCTCTCCTGTTGGAGAGGGTTGGGGTGAGGAGAATAAAAAAGCATATTTCATTAATCCTTTTCAGTTCTAAATTTTAATATCATTAAACGGATACTTTCCATAACGCCTTCGGTATTTTTAAAGACATCATTATTCCAGAAACGAAATATTTTAAATCCACGTTGTTTAAGAAAATCACTTCTTTTATTGTCATACGCAATTTGGTCGAAATGTTGTGAACCATCTAGCTCTATGATCAACTTTAGCTCCAAACAAACAAAATCAGCAATATAAGGTTCAATGGGGAATTGTCTGCGAAATTTCACATTTAATAATTGCCTGTTCCTTAGTTTTTGCCATAACAAACGTTCAGCATCAGTTTGGTTTTTTCTTAAAGAACGCGCTTTGTTAGTCGAAGTCAATCAGTTTCCCCTCATCCCAACCTTCTCCCTTTGGAGAAGGAGCCGTAGGACTTATGTAGATGCCTATGCCCTTTGGAGCATAGGTATCTACACAACTATTATGCATAATAAAACAATAAGTTACGGCAGGACTTAGCTCCCTCTCCTGTTGGAGAGGGTTGGGGTGAGGAGAATAAAAAAGCATAT
>JBAXUR010000073.1:0-16764 GCA_037129595.1 Methylococcaceae bacterium
CAGCTAATAATAAGACCTGTAACTATCGGTATTTTTTATTATTTACCCATTATGAGTCACATAGAGCCTACCTTTATTACCGTGAATGTCGCTCCCACGATTGTCTAGATTTCAACGCACCAACAACTCGGCACCGAAAGCGTCTACGATGACGTGCCGGTAATATTCAGCTTTGGCGGTCTGCAAATGTTCAAGTGGATTAAAATTATCAGTTAGTATTACGCCTTGGCTGTTATCCAGTGGGACGTTGCGTGTTTTAAGCCATTCAACTTGTTCTTTCTGTAATGTTTTAGCCTGTAGATCAAGCGGATGGTTGGTCGCCAGAAAAATAAAATCATTAAAATTTTCACCCGGCTCGGAAATAAAAAACGCTTGATTCGTAAACACCTGTTCAATCGTTTTTGAAACAGAGGCCAACGATGCGTTATGGCCGCCATCGTAAAACGCCACAAAATTGAGCGCCAAAATGCCATTATCCGACAGCATTCCGCGTAATTGTGCCAAGGTTTCAACCGTCAATAAATGCGAAGGTTCTGAACCGCCGGTAAAACAGTCATGAATAATCAGGTCATAAGGACCTTTTAGATGACGAATTTCATAGCGTGCATCGCCAATAATCGAATCACCTGAAGGTTTAAAGCCAAAATAATTGGTCGCGGCTTCGGCAACAGCGGGATCAATCTCCAGCGTGTCGGTTACTATGCCATAACGATCATGTAAGACATTCGCCATCTTGCCTGCACCAAGACCGACGATTAACGCCCGGTTAACTTTGGGCGTTAATCCGGGTAACAAGTCGACAATATTCTGATAACTGAGTCGATTTTCACCTTTAGAAATACTGGCAGCGCCAATTGCAGACGCATCCGAGGTCAGTACGCGAAGATCATTGGTTTTATGATCGATGACCCGCACCCAACCATAAAGACTTTCCCGTTCGGATTGAATTTGAAACTTGCCATCGGGATTATAAACATGACCTGCGGCCACAATTTTGGGCAGTAAAAACAGTCCCGCTGCAGCCAGTATAAAACAGGGTATTAAAGCAGAGCTGACGCCCATTTTATTTTGCTCAAATAAAGCAACGGCAATAGCCAACACTAACAATACAACGCCAAGGCCGATCAAGATTTCACGCGAACCCAACAACGGAAATAAAAAGAAGCCCAACACCAGCGTTCCCACCACACTGCCCACCGTACTCATCGCGTAAATGGAACCGGCACCGGCACCAATGCCATCGAGGCGCGAGGTCGACAGTTTAATCGCAAACGGCCCAACCATACCCAGCATGGTTAGACTGGGCAAAAACAACACCAGAGAACTGACAAACGCGCCAGCACGAAGCCCCAAAGGATCCGTTGCGAGCAACACGGGGCGAGTGATCCATGGAATTAACAAGGTTAAAACCGCTGCAACCGCAATAATGAGTGAGAGTCCTGTCCGCTGCGCCCGATCGGCCCAGCGACCGCCGACAAAATAACCGATAGCCAGTGCAATCATCGTCACCGAAATCAACGATGACCAGACATAAAGACTGGCCCCGTAAAATGGCGAGATCATGCGGGTTCCAAGTAGCTCTATCACCATAACCGCAGCGCCGGTCATAAAGACAGTCAAGAAAAGTCCGACACGTCCACCGGTATGGAGTGGTTTGTTACTCATAGTATTTGTTGCCTTGATTTATTTTAGTTATTACATTAAGTTGGAACAAGCTGCCGTGCGCGCTTATATTTCTATTTCAATAACGAACCACCCACTACTCCGTTTACATCCACCCATAAATGGGGCAATCCCATTGCATCCAGCCAAGCGGAGCCTTTATCCTCTTTAAGCATGGCGATAGTAGACGCACTGCCGGCCACTACACAAAAATCCCCGACCACACTTACCGAAGAAAGATAGCGCACCGGCCAACCGGTTTTCGGATTAAGCACATGTCCGTAGCGAACACCCTCTATCAAAATACAACGCTCGTAGTCACCGCTACTGGCCAGCGCCCCCTCGCTTAATAAGAGGGTATCCAGTAAACCCTCTTTTTGACGAGGATGGCGTATCCCGACTCGCCAAGGGCTTCCATCGCCTCGCGGCCCGATAATTTTAATATCGCCGCCCAAATTTATCACGCCATGACGAATGCCGGCCGACTGGCATAGTGCAGCGGCTCTATCGACAGCATATTCCTTAACAACGCCGCCAAAATCAATTTCCATTCCTGCTGTTGGAAATTCCAGTACCGGTGACTTCCAGCGCAGTTTTTGCCAGCCGATTTTAGTAAGCAGCGCCTGGATTTGCGCTTCATCCGGCAATACATCCGATTTAAAATTCCACGCGCGACGCAAGATGCCGGAAGTAATATCAAAAAAACCATCGCTTTGTTCATAACAGATGGCAGCGTAATTAAGTAATCCTGCTGTAACCTCATCAACTTCTATACGTCCACCGGTACTCGCTACACGATTAATGGCGGATAAAAAGCTGTCGCTACGATAACGTGTATAACGCGCTTCCAGTTTATGGACATCGGCCATAACCGCTTTTGCAACTGACTGGGCTTTCAATTCGGCTTTAGCAAAAAGCTGGATTTCGCAGGGTGTCCCCATCGCCTGGAAAGAGTAATTGAAATATTCCAGTTTAAAACTCATACAAGATTAAACACCGGTTGGCAAGATACGTTTGCAAAAATCTCATTAAAACATATAGCTCCATGTTGCAGCGAGAGCGCCATCTCGATTGAGCTGATAACCGTTGACATCGGTACTTACCGGTTGCAGCCATTCAAAACTGAGATTATTGCCAACCAGATTGCCACTTGGCACAAAAGCATTAATGCCAAAACCCACGTCCCAGTATTTGCCGCCGTAGTTTTGGGGATAGTCCGTCGGCCCCATTTTGTCGATAAAACCGTTATATTCACCCTTGACGCCACCTTGCACCGTGTAAACCCCACGTACCGAGGTAGAAAGCCAGTTTAACAATTGGTAACTGCTCCATGCAGTTGACTGGATAATGTCACCCAAGGCATAGCCGGATTCGTTCTTGTTTTCCAATCGTTTGGTGCCGTTAACCTGAGCGCCCCAGGACCAATCGTCATAATTTCCTGTGTAGGTCATACTGGGTTTAAAATCCCAAGTACCACTTCCCAATTGCATGCCATAGTCATAAAAGCCACCGGAGGTGCCCGGAATGGCAACCATGCCGCCGTGGCTCTCTTGACCCATCGTATGTCTCATCTGGAGTCCCACGTTGCCGGTTGGCGCTGTGATGCCGAGCGACATGTTGATACGATGATCGGGTGTACCTAATAATTTAAACAATGCATACATACCGGTATCACCGACACCGCCTGTGGACATGCCCGTATTAACGTGATCGTTACTCATCATATTATACGGTGCGCCATCAGGCACGCGCATGGACATATTCATGTCGACAAACTGGGGCATTAGCATCAGATTTAACCAATCAACTGGTGCATACATAAGATCAAGCATGTGCATGTGCATATTCATACTTTTCGCCGTCAGTAAACATTGATCATTAGCACCACAGCCTTGATCGACAATAGTTTGATCAGCGACATGATTTGAACCGTGTAGCATATTACCCGCTTGGGTGCTGTACATGTAGCGATAACCGACCATAAACTCGCCAGTTTTTTCCATCATGTGAGCAAACATAACACCGGCAGGAATTGGTGCGCCATGATGATGGTGCTCATGTTGGCTGTGATCGCCTAATCCGCCATGTCCTAAAGCAGATAAATTGACCTTTAGCGCGGCATTGGCAACATAATAATTAAAGTTGGCATAATCACCTTCACCGCCGCCGCCCAATTTCAGAGAACCGGCATGGGTATAATATTCAAAACCTGTCTCCAGCGTAACACCCTTGGCAAATTGCTTGCTGATTGATATGCCGCCACTCAAGGCACCATAAGCTGATAAACGTTGATCACTGGAATAGCTGTCTGGCAGTTTTTGGTAATCGTTGCTAGGTATGGCGGTAGTGCCGGGTGTACTTTTTTGATTTATTAGCAAATAAGGTTTATAAAAATAGGCTGCATCCTGAGAGTAATAACGCACCCTGGGCGTGACAGTCCAGCCAAAACCTACCGGTTGTACCCAATCTGCCTCAAATGTGTGCGCATTGATACCCCAGTCATCAGTAGAAAAATGGTAATCAAAATGTAGCGCTGCATCCAGCAAGCTAAGGTATTGTACATAACGTGAACCTAGGTTCCATTGATTCCGTAGATCAGGGCGTTTTTCAAGGAACGCCTTAACGTCAGCGATAACAATATTTTCAGGTGTGCCATCGCCAAAGAAATTTCTGCCATCTCCGAACGGATTTATGTAGCCAGTATCTGCGTTTGGAATTTGATTAGGGTCTACAAATAGGACTTCCATCACTTTATAGGGATTTGCCATATACCCGGTTCCCCGGGTATAACCCACGGTGCCTTGGAGCAGTGAATTCTCGGTTAAGATCTGGGTTAAACCTAAATTGGTTCCCCAGTCCTGTCGGTTAGCCTGTAAACGAGTCCCTGTTGTTGGGGATGGGTGGAGTTGGCCCGAGGCAAGATATGCATTTTTATCAATGTATGTATTTGCATCATAATCGATTAAGGCATTGGTGTTGCTGTTGGTATAACTTAACCCCAGATTCAGACTATTCAGCTTTTGATTAAAATCCCAGCGTCCTCCTACATTACCAAAATTCGATTGATAATCTCTTTCAACGGAAGTGCCACCACCTACATCAAGCGCTGCTTCATCCCACTCATAAGTCAATTTTAAATCACCTTGTTTGCGGGTCTCCGGGGATGCAACAGAAATCGTATGTACTAGTTGGCTATTATTTTGGTAAATCGGAATAACACCGTTATCTTCTAATCCAACTTGTTTTACCGGCGCATAATTATTATTTTTATCAACCATTAGTCCTCCGGTGATTAAAGGTGAGGCACCTGTTGTGATATTATTTGTTGTTATTGGGTGATTACCCCCGAATATCAATGGTGCCGTGGTAATAGGCGTCGCTCCTGACCAAGTATCTTGCGTATAGTTTAAAGCAAACTTTAACCTGTCAGTCAGCGATACCTTGGTGCCACCTTGAATACTATCGACCTGAATCGGCTTTGTATTGTTGGGGACATCATAAAGGTTACGTTTGGTTTCCTGATAATGACTATACTGAAAGCCCATCTCATCATCTTCAGCTGTGCAGGGCGGTGCTAGCATTAAACCGGGTAAGACCAGAGCCGCTGCGGTTAGCGCTTGAAATGCAGAAATGCTCGATACCAATGACTTGGATGAAGACGTTTCCGAGGCTTCTGTACTTTTAGGCTGCCACTGCGTACTATTAATCAGCCGAGACTTGGCAGATTTTTGAGTATGAGTGGCGATAGATTTGGTTTTAATAACAGCCACAACCGCCTCCTCCACTCGAACTGCTTCCCGCTGCAGCTTCTCTGCTGCCGAAGTTATGTGCACGCATCTCGTTTAGCATGGGATAAGGATCCAAGGCCATTTGCGGCTTGGCTAGATTGCCTCGTTGCCAAGGGGCTATTTGGGTACAGCCTGTTACGCCGGCGCTAAAAACCAGTAGAAGAAGCAATAGGGACTTGTGCCTATTAATAAAAGCTGTTTTATAGATATTCATTCAGTATTCTCGTGTAAAAGCTGCCATAGCCTTTAAGGTGCTACAGGCTTTTCTGCCAAGAGTTGTTCTACCAGTATCCGAAATTCCTCAGCCTCACCCGGCCGAAATCCTAAATGTACGTGACGTATAACGCCTTTTCGATCAATTAAATAAGACGAAGGCATCGCCTTAACGTCAAAATTTTTAGCGCACTGTTGTTCTGCATCGACAGCAGTGATAAAACTGGCAGGCCGCTTGTCCAAAAATTGTTTGGCTTCGTCTATATTTTCATCCAGATTAACCCCGATAACCTGCAAACCTTGATCCTTAAGGTCGCGATCCAGATCATTCATGAATGGAAAAGATTGGGCACAAGGCCCACACCAAGATGCCCAAAAATCGACATAAACGACCTTACCTCTAAATTGTTGTAAATTAAGGGGCTGTGTATCGTTTAGAGATGTTAAGGCGCAATTAGGCGTTTCCCGAGGAAGTTCTCCTGCGTAAGCCGTAGTTGCAAGAGAGAAAAGGAGCAGTGCACGGCTCAATCGTATAATTAATTGATGGATCATTGATAACTTTTATAATTTTCGGAAGGGCAATTTTATAAGAGAGTTTAAAGACTCGTTACGGGGAACGGATCTATTAAACTTAATAGCAGGGCTTAATTGTTTTGTAAAACTGTAAGAGGTAAACTGGTACCGGTGTGTTGACCACTAGCATCTTGGCAATGATAACCCAGAGTATAAGATTTAGCACCCGTCGCACTATGATTAATGGTAATAAAAAATTGATTATCTTGTTGATCGGCACCGATTACGGTCAGTGTTTTTGATGGACTGGCCGCCCCATCCCCACCGGTTGGATCTGTTGCGGTAGTCGCTTTACCAAAACCCGGCGTGTAAACAGCGGCGCTTGCGCTTAATTTACCACCGGCAGCCGTTCCATCATTGATTTGAAAAAAAAGTTGATGGGTTGGGCTTTGTGAAGCGGCACCAACATCTGAAAAGCAATCAACTCTTAATAAGTCGGTTGCACTCGCCCCGGCTATTGTGCCTAAGCTACCGACATAGTCATGCGCTAAAACAGTCGAGGTATAACTGCCAGTAATAAGAATAGCACTTGAAAGTAAGGTTGCTTTGATATTTTTATTTAGTCTCATTATCGATTTCCTATGGCTGTTGTTTGTTTGTGTTTTGTATTGCCAATTTGGCTTTAGCAAGATCCCGAACGTTAATATCGTTATCATTTAACGCTTGTTGTAATATCCAAGGATTATCTCCGCAATTATCAACTGCCATTAAGCGAACATCTGCGTGACTGTCTGACATGGCTTGTTGAAGAAAAGGTAATGTATTTTCTTGATCTTGTCGGATTATTCCATAAAGTGCTTGTGCTCTTATGCCAGGGTTTGGATCGGATAACGATTTTTTTAAGGTGTTATAGGTGGTTACATCACCTTGTTGTCCTTCAATGGCTAATTGTTCGATTGCACTCATCCTAAGTTTAGGATTTTCAACGTCTTTCAATAACTGTACTGTGTTGTCAATCCTAATGTTGTTGGTAAAAAACGTACTGATTTTGGCGTTGGTTTGTTCAGAACTATCCACTTGGGCGGAGTTTATTGCTATGGGTAGAATCCAAGCTTCAGCAATTTTAGCTTTATCTCTCGAGTGACTGTTATAACGATAAATAATATTGCTTTCCTCTCCTATTACACAGGATAAAACGGCTTTTAAATCACCCTGACAGTTTAGATTGATTTGTTCTTCTGGTAAGTTAGAAAAATGAAAGATAATTCCGGTTTTATCATGGAGAAATTTAATAGTTTGAGCTATTGAGGTTTGCGTAATGTGGAGATTAAGCTCTTCAAGCGGACTAGATTGATAGAATTGTATGATTGACTCTGCTTGAGTCGAAGTTGTTTTAGATGTTTTTGCTTGCGCGATGCTTGTGCAAGAAAAGCTTGCCAAGTAGCTATAGATTAATATTGAGAGCTTTAAATTATTTTTAAATAACTTATAAAACGGCATAATTGTTAAATTGTTACTCAGTAAGCCACAATAATTAGACACTTTATATAAAAGAATTAAGGAGGATATTCTGGATTGAATATCCTGAACCTTAGCATTGTCGAACTGAATTAAAGAAAGTAGAGGCACAATTTCTTTATTGAGTTTAGTGAGGGGTGCAAATCTGTTCGACATGTTAATAATTAGCGAGAGTTAAGTATTAAGCCACTAAATTAGATTTAGTTTTTTGCGACCTAGCGCGGTAAAGCCAGCTAATGCCGATCCAAATAACCAAACTGCACCCGGCACAGGAACTGGCGCTAAAGGGGCTGCTGTAAATGAAGCATTTCCATTGAGATACAAGGTGTAGTTAAATGAAAATGAGTAAGGAGTACCTGTACCTGATAGATCATCAGCTCCTTTAAAGGCTGATTTATAATCACTTGGTGTTGATGAGGCAACCGCAATGGTTTGGCCTAAAGTGCCGGCTAAACTAGTTTCAAAGTTAGTAACTCCAGAAGCAATCTGGCCATTTGCTAACGAAGTAGGTCCATTTAAGTTTTCAGATTGGACAATCATGTATTTATTGCCACTGGTTAGGTTTAGTGTTAATCCTGGATCACCGTAACCACCTCCTGGCGATCCATCAGGCTGAACCACATTGGTGCCATAAACAGTCGTGGTAGTGAAGGGTGCTATTCTGCCGGCATTATCGTTAGCACCTATTAAAGTCCAAAGGCTACCGGCATTTGATAATTGCCAAACACTGAGTAAACCATCCATAGCAATGGAACCCGCATCCGGCCAAGCTGCATAGGTTGTTTGTTGTGATTGTAAAAATATATCAACATTGCCGGTTGAATTAGCTTGGATAAAATAAGTTTCTATTTGATTTATATTTGAAGCAATGTGTGTTCCGTTGACACTACTGGTAGACACAATACTTGCATTAGCCATACCCACTGATGAGCCCAACATGAGGAAGCCTGCTATTAATTTTTTATTCATTTTTAATTACCTTTCAGTTTAAAAAAATATATCGAGCCTATATTAATATAACCACGGCGAGCCTGCACGCCGTGGTTTCCAAAGCGCGGATGGCAATCACTGTAACTTAATCAAATAAAGTATCTATAACTGCGTCAAGTTGATTTATTTTGCATCTAACTTGATGTTCAAGTTTTTAGTTTATTCAAAATAAAAAATTTGGCATAAAAAACTACAACTTTAAATCATTAAATGACAATGACTTAAAGTTGTTAGTCGGTCCCGTTAATACTTGATAAATTGCTTTTTTGCTTCCAAGTCACTTATAATTTTTTTTAACAAAAAAATATTGTTAAAAGGGCAAAGCTATAAAATACAAGTTATTCTAAATGAGTTTATTTTTAACACCAAGCTTTTGTCTTTACCATATTTTAAAATACTAGAACATTTAGCATAAAATTACTTGGGTAAATATAAGCTCTATCAGATTATAGACTTTTGCCCTTTTCTTTTTGCAAAGCCCAAAAATCCCATCAAGCTGGCACCGAACATCCATACTGCAGCAGGTAAAGGTACAGCGGCTGGCGCTAGATTTGAAACAATTGCACCGGTACCAACAACATTGGTGGTATCAACATTAAACTGGTAGGCAAACAAACTACCTTGTCCAGCTACCTGGGCAAAGTAAGTACCGATATCTAAAGTCAATTTAACTTGTGCGTCCTTGCTATTAAAACCGCTTTCAAAGCCGCTCAAGGTTGTAGTGTTATCATTAAAAGCAATTTGAGTCCAATCAACTGGCGACTGTAATAGCGAACTTGCTGACCACAGTGTTAATGTTGGGTCAGATGGTGTATTGGAAGATGAATACAGATTGACTGCTCCTGCCGTATCAACATTAAAGCTATAGTAATCGAGTTGGCCTGCGTTTAAAAATTCACCACCTAAAGTATCAATACTGGCTTGAACTGTTCCTGTCGCAAGCGCGCATAAGGTGATCAAGTAAGTTATAATTTTTTTCATTTGTTATCTCTAAATTAAATAATTAAAAGGTAATTGTGGCGTTTGTTTGTAACACTTGACCTTAGCGAATCAAAAGGATGGCCAAGTGTTACAACAACCAGGCTTAACTAGCTATTATTGGAAAGTGTTGCCAGTAACCGGAGTTCCCCAACCTGGGAATTGTAATTGCTCTATGTCAGCAGCAGAAGGTTGGATTTTAACTGAAGTTAAAGCAGTAGCGCCTGTTGTGTAGGTAGCTGGTGCGTTAGCTTGTATTGTTGCAGCTACGTTATCAACTGCCGTAACAATCGGCGCATGAGCACAAGAAGCTGGGTATGGATCTTGAACAGGATCACGGTTGATAGTTAAGTTCGTAGTACCCGCGCCTGCTTCAATTGCCGCTTGAGGGAATGCTGGTGAGCCACCTAAAGTGCTATCAAGCCATAAGTTAACACCTTGTGTTGTAGATAAAGAGGCTGAAGATAAAGGCATTGAATTTGTTTTACAAATATCGGCAACAGCCAATTGAACTACAACATCATGTACACAAGAGTTAGCACCGAAAAATACGTTAGTAAAACGGAAAGGAACTTCACCGTGTTCATTAAGTTGTAAACTGCCTTTTGTAGAAACCCAACCAATTACCGCATTAGCTGCATTGCGTTGTTCGATTGAAGTACTAAATACATCTTTGCTTTGTACTAATTGGAATAAACCAGCCAATGTAGTAACTGGTGTTGCTGCTGCAGAAGTGGTAAACAAGTATTGACCTACAGTAGCGCCTGCTTGAGCAGTATAAGCACCTGCAACGTTGTTAGTTACTGTAGCTGTAGAAATAATAGGGGCAATCGTTGGAATGACAGCACTTTGAGCAACAACAGGTGTTATTGGAGTAGTTCCATTACACGCATGGTTAACACCAATACGAGAGAAAGAAGTTGAACCAATCGCTTTACCACTGTTAACAGTATTTAAAATAGAAGCATGTGCAAATGCCGCTTGGCCTGCACCCATCATTGTTAAAGCGCCTAAACCTAGCGAAATATATTTTAATTTTTTGGCACAAATCATGATGAAGTCCTCCTGAGGACATAGTTGTAAGTAAGTATTATAAAAAGTGGCCTTAGGTTAATATCAATTGCGGCTATTGAATTTAACTTAAGGCAATAGTTAGAAAGCATTCATTGTGCCAAATTTTAGTTTCTTACTTAAAAACATCATTTTATTGTTGAGTTAATTATTGATATTTATTATAAGGGTATGATTTTTAATATAAAAAATGACATGTATAGCTTTTTAATTTTTTGTTAAAATTTATAGTCAGTATTTTGTTTTTTGGGATATTAACGCGGCTTCTCTGAGAAAGTGTGTCATATAACATAGTTTAATTAATTGTCGTGTCATATAACATCGTTTAATGAGTTCTTTAGAAACAGCGCAGGTAAAGGGTTCGCTTATTTTTTAATAACGTGCTTTAAGGTTAAGGTAAGTTGTGGTTTTATGGCAGATCGTTACTGGCGGTTGCGCTTGGCGCATTTGATTTTTCTGACGGCTTTAATAAAGGTGATTGTTGAGCGCAATGGAAATTGAACATGGCCGCAGTCTGCCGGGTTATCAGATGGTTTTGGGTTTGGTACCTAATGTGTTTCGGCCAACGGCCAGTCAAGCCTTGTATTGGTCTGGGTGACGGCCTTGTTGCCCGTGATCTTAAGGCCAAAGGTCTGGCCACTGATACTATTGAAATTGATCCGGTAGTGGCCGATATGGCCGTAAAATATTTCAATTTTACGTCGACCGGTGATTTTAGTTTTCTGGCATCAAAACAACCGCTAACGTTGGATCGTAATAATCAGGACAAAGCGACACAATGGTTGCTGGATCATGAATATGCGATGACCGATGCCGGTGGTATTGTCATCACGGATGATTATAATCCGATGGAAAGTATGCAGGTACGCAAGGCTGAATCTTACAGAAAGATTTTTATGGAGCGCATTGCACCTGAACTTTTATTGCTGTAAGACGCTTGCAATAAATAAGCTCCCCACTTTATAGTCTCCACACGCTTAACTTAATGGCTGTGACGTACCAGACACCTTGTCAGTAGTAGGGTGCGCATCGCGCACCTAAAATGGCATTCACTAAACGGTTTTATTTGCACCAAAACCTATTATTGTTTTCTACCGGATGCCTATTGGGTTTCTACTCTGGCATGGTTGTGGTGCGCGATGCGCACCCTACTCAACTAAACAGTAGTATTGCGAAACTTGGCGGGTGTTATTTATTGTTCTTCTTCCGTTACGAACGATAATTTGGTTATTCCCGCGTGTTGAACGGCTGCCATCAACTCTGCAAGTTTGGCATAAACTACGCTTTGGTCGGCGTATAAATGTACACCTACTTCCGGATTTTTTTCCAGCTCCGCTTTTAAGGCAATTTCCAGTGCGGTTAAATCAGTGATTGGATTTTTGTTAATCGTCATGATGCCTTGTGCGTCGATACCAAGTTGCAAGGGCTGATCATTGATGTTGGCGGTTGTTTCGACAGTTTTAGGTAATGTCACATGCACCGATTGCGTGAGTAGCGGCGCGGTAACCAGTAAAATAATCACCAGCACCAACATCACATCCACCAAGGGGGTGACGTTAATTTCGCTTAACGCGCTCTCATCGTCAGATTGAGGTTTAAACGCCATCAGTTATACTCGCTCGTTTTTAGTGGTTAAGGCAACGGATAAAAAACTGGCGACAAAGTTTTCCAGGCGTGTGCGTTGTATTTTTACGCGACGCAGTAAAAAGTTATACGCTAAAACAGCAGGGACAGCGACAGCAATACCAATGGCGGTAGCCACCAACGCATCACCAATCGGGCCTGCAACAACGTCCAAACTGGTAGAGCCGCTGGCGGTAATTTCGTGCATGGCGTGCATAATGCCCAAGACGGTGCCAAACAAACCGACAAAAGGTGCCGTGCTGCCAATGCTGGCTAACAGGGTTAAGCCGCTTTCCATGGCGTGCTGTTCTTGTTGCAATTGTACGCGTAAGGCTTGTTCCAGCAATTCGGTTGAATCACCGCAATGTTTAAGTTGGGTTCCAGCTGAACGTTGATGCTCATCAAGCCAGGTGATGCCTTCGTATGCCAGTCGCGCTTGTGAGCCTTTAGCCAAATCCGGCAATAGCTTTTTGACTTGTTTTAACTCGGACAAGCTCCAAAACGCTTTTTCAAAGCGGTCATTGCAACGTCGGTTATTAATAAATTGTCCGAGTTTAAAAAAAATCAGCGTCCATGTTGTCACTGAAAAAACCAGCAAGGTATAAAGGGTTGCATTAATAATAAGTTCGGGGGCGATATGGCTGGGCATTTCGTTAATTATCCTTGTATCAGTTGGCTAAAAGTTAGTTTTCGAGTTTGAATTGTAATTTTTGCACCGCGCGTTGGGTTACCGCGATACCGTTGACAATTTTCTCTTTAAATTTCCATTTGCTAATGGCTGTCAGTGCCGCATCATCAAAAATATCTTCAGGTTCTGCGCCTACAACAACCGCATCATCCACTGAACCGTCAGTTTGCACAGTAAATTCAACGGTGACCCAGCCTTCAATATGGCGACTGGCAGCACGGTTAGGGTATTTGGGCGGCACGCGAAGCAATGCCACTACACCAGAAACAACGGCTCCGCTGTCCCCCGCTCCATGGCCTGTTGTTTTTGCTGTCGTAGCCGTCGTGCTTGAGGTAGACGATGCAGCAGCGGGCGCAGAGGTCGGCATTGGCGTCGGTACAAAGGCCGGTTGAGGTATGGCTTCTTTTATCTCTGTCGGTTGCGGCTTGATTACGGGCGCAGGTTTTTTTACCACGACTGGCTTGTTAACCGGTTTAGGAGGTTTGACGATCGCCTTGGGTTTTATGGGTTCTTTTTTGGCAGCCGGTGGTGCGGGTGCCGGTTCTTTGGGTGCCTGTTTTAAAACCGGCTCAGGTTTTAACATCGCCACTTCCATGATAACCAGCGGTTTTTTAGGTTCTGTTGCCGGTGCGTTTAATAAATACCACGCCAAGGCAGCATGTAACCCTGCAACAAACACCGTCAACAGTAATCCCGTAATCCGACGCGATTTTTTCTGTTGTGCTACGGGATTAAATGTCGAGTAATTATAATTAAAAGTGTTTGATGTCGTCATGAAAGCGAGAACTGTTTAGTAAGTATGTTGTATATCAAAGCAGCTAATATAACCTATGCCTATCTTATAGGCGTTTTAACTGATAGCCCCGTTGGGCCGATTGCCATGAAAGATAAATGGCTTGTCCATCACTGACCAGAAAAGGCTCATCAATCATTTCAGTTGATTGTGCAAGCGCTTCGGGTTGGGTCCAGGTTTTACCTTCGTCCGCTGATTTTATAACCTGAATGCTGTTATTTTTACCGTCAAATTCTTGCCAAACCACGGCGACTTGACGACCCAAGCCCAGAACATGGGGATGACTTGCACCGGCCTTGCCAAAATTAACGGGCTCTGAAAAGCGTTGTCCGGCATCTTTTGAGTAAGCGTAAAACAAACCCTGCTTGGACTCGGCATTACTAAACCATACTGCATGATAGGTATCGGCATCAGAAATCGATAATGCGGGGCCATGATGAGGACAGGCATCAATTGCCCAATTTTCACGACTTAAACGAGTCACTGGGCCGGGAGTATTCCAGTCTTTAAATTTAACAATCGCGTGATCGCGTATCTTGCCTTCAAAAATATGCCGCCAGACAATCACGGGAGTATTATCTTGGGCTATCGCCGTGTCTATTCGGCAGCATTCACACGCTTGGTCGGCGACGCTTTTACCGGGATGAAAATGTTTGCCGCCATCAGCAGACCAAGTGTAATAAAGAGACAAGCCTTTAAATTCTTTACCGGCTTTTTTTGCAGGTTCCAAGTCACGCGCATCCAGCCAGGCAATAAAAATTTCGCCATTTTTACCGATAGCCAGGCTATTAAAACGATGCCTAATGACCTCAAGATTATCATTAACGGTAACGGGCTCGGAAAAATGTTGTCCGCCATCCGTTGAACGACTAAAACGAATATAAGTGCTACGTTTCTTATCCAGAGTCAGATCCCAGGTTAAGTAAACAGTACCGTTGTTATCAGTTTTTATTTTCGGGCGACTTTCACCTTTGGCGGCGACTTGTTCAGCAACGGCATTCACCTTAACGGGAGCCGTAAATGTGATGCCTTTGTCGGGTGATGATTGTACATAAATAGTGCCATCGTTTACCCAGGTAACCCAGAGTACGCCTTTGCTGTCAAAGGTCGCAGTGGCCGTTTCCGAGCATAAGCTGGACGGCGTTGCATTGGGTTTTGTACAAATGCCTTTTTTTACTGCTTGCCCACCGTGTTGATGCATTGGTTGGGCGTTGTCGACGGATTTTATATCCGTACCGGTTGCACAACCCGCTAAGGTCAATAGTGCAAGCGCTAGAAAAGAAGTCTTTGGTTTGGTATGAGTCATAGTAAAAATTTATTGTTAGGTATTAGGCTTTAAAACAAGCCCATTTATTTTTTTTATTTTAAATGTGCTGTAATTGTTTATTTAAGCAAATATCAAGCCAATTTAACGCAGATCTTGCTATAACTGGCTTTGTTGTTTTTAGGTCACTGCGATTTTAATTAAACTATGTTATATGACACAATTTTGTAAAAAAATAGGCCATATAACCTAGTTTTTTAAAGTAAGTCGTTACTTACGCGTCTTTTTTCCAGGAAAAATCAATACCAAGCCCTAAAAATCAGCCTTTTTGTTTTTTTGGCATAAAACCTGCTTTGTATTTCCTGAGTTTTTTGCATTTTTTGCGCTTTTTGCATATTTATTGACACGATGCGCATTAAATCAAAAGTTTATTTTAATAAACACAGGTAATAATGAAAGATGAAGACTAATGATCAATTTGTAGCGGGAATGTTGATACTGGCTGGCATTACAGCTGTTCCAATGGAGGCTCAGGCCGCCGATAAAAAGAAAGCCGCACCGATGGCATTATCAGATATGGTGGTTACCGGTGTATCGGATTCGGAAGATGGCAGACCTGAAAAGCCCTCAAAAACCGACTTTTCCACCCCCAAAACCAAAGTGACGAAAAAAGACATTGAGAAAACCAATGCTGTCACTACTGCTGATTCTGTTAAGTATGAATCTGGCGTTTTTGCTCGCCAACGCTATATAGGTGATCCTAACGCACCTATTGGTATGCGTGGCTCCAATCCCTATCAGGCCGGCAGAGTGATGGTGTTCATGGATGGTATGCCCATTTGGAATCCTTTGCAGTCGAGTTATAACGGTTCGCCGCGCTGGGGTTTAATAGGGCCTGGTGAAATCAAATCCGTTGATGTCCTGGGTGGGCCATTTTCTGCACAATACAGCGGTAACGCGATGGGTGGCGTGATTAACTACAACACGTTAATGCCGCAAAAACGTGAGGTTTATACTGAAGCAACTTATATGTTGCAGCCTTATAATTCCATGGGCACCAATACTAATCTGCAAGGCTTTAAAACTTTTGGCTCTTACGGGGACAAGTTTGGCGATTTTAGTACTTATTTTTCCTATAACCATCTGGAGAATGAAGGACAACCGATGACACCAACCGTTGTTACGGGTTTGACGCCAAAAACAACGAACCCGACCACTGGAGCATTATCCGAGACAAACCCTAAAGGCAATGGAACCGGTGGCGCTGCGGGTACGCCTATGCTGCAAGTGGGTAGCGATGGTATTTATCATTCAGTTGATGATTTGTATAAATGGAAAGGCGCTTATGATATTAATCCTGAACTCAATACATCATTTGTAGCCGCTTTCGAAAACCTGGATGTAACGCATGTTGGGCAATCATTTTTAACCAACACGGCGGGTCAAACTGTTTGGGGATCACAAACCCCTAGATACAGCGCCAATGGATCATCTTTGGGAACAAGTCCTCTTACTACCTTTGGAGCAAGCCAACAAAACCGACAAACTTTTACAGCGGGTTGGGGTTTAAATGGTCGGGTATTTGGTAATTGGTTTAATAATACTAATCTCAGACACCCTGATCTCTACTCAAAGCGTCTATTCAGTAGTATTAATAAAATAT
>JBAXUR010000074.1:0-16201 GCA_037129595.1 Methylococcaceae bacterium
AGATGTTTTTATAAAATACAAAATTGAGATAAAAAATAGCACACAGATAACACGGAGTTGACTGATAGATACGGATTAGTGAGGTTTTTTAATCTCATAGAAAGATTACCTATAAATACTGTCAATCTACGACTAAAAATAAAATCCGTAGACACCCTATAATCAGTGTTATCTGTTTTCTATAAGTGACTTTAATGGAGGTTTTGATGCCTGTTAAAGTGACCTTGCCAAGCGATGCAGTGCCTCACTGCCATGATTAAACAACGGCCAGCCATCACCGGGTAGAACCGCTTTAATACCGGGCAAGTCGGCAATACGCTTGATTGAATGAATCGCCTTGTGTACATCAGTGAGTTTTGTTTCCGGCAGCATACATAATTCACCGCCGAGTTGGCAACGAATTAAATCACCGGTTATCAGGGTGGTGTGCTCCAAAAGCAAAGCGAGTTCTCCAGGCGTTTTAGAGCCTTCAAGTTGATAAGCGATCAATCCGGGCACAATTTCTTCATTATCATGAAGCCAACGATCACAAACAATAGGGAAGGTATCTTCTTCACCTGACGGGCCATAAATCGGGGCACCGGTACTGCTTGCAATATGTTCGGCATCACGGCAATGGTCACTATTGGTAATGATAATAAAATTGACGCCGCCCAAGTGCTGTAGATGGCTATGGTCATGTTCTGACATGGCCAGTGGATCTATTAAAATATTACCGCCGTCACGTACCCAAAGCACACTATGAAAATCCAGGTTGCGTTCCTTGTTAAACTCTGACCACCCGAATAAATCTTTTCTATGTAATTGTTTCATTTGAGATATCCTCGATTAATTATGCACACCCAGAGCTTTTTCAATAAAAAAATAAGCTCAGTTGCTCAATGCTTTCTGGCGACTCTCAATATTGCCAAGAAAGTGACTACGCGTTTTATCATCAACTTGAGCCCAGAGTGTTATTTCATTAATGGAACGAAAACAGCCAGTACAGATACTGTCATCATTCAGACAACATTGGCTGATACAAGGTGAAGCGATACTGGACTGGTTTGTGTTCATTAATAATTGTCATTATTTGCTGGGTGGATAATTTTACCTGATGTATTGGTAAATAAATACTGGGTAAACCCGTGTAACCGACTTATAAATTGATGGTCAGGGTTTAAATTACGCAACGGTGAGAGCGCCTCTTTTGCTTTTACATGATTTTTTGGTCAATAATCGTAACACGTTCTGACATCGCCGGCGGATAATAAAATCACGAAAAACCAGTGCGGTTGGCATTTTCTCAAGATTGACAGACTTGGTTAATGCCAGAATAGCCATTTGCGATTCACCCATCACCCAAAACTGCAAGGCATTGTTTACCCAATACCTTGCCATTTGATCGCTGCTTAGATCAGCCTGGAAACGAGGACAGAAAACGGCCTCCGTTAAGCGTGCATTTCAGCAAGGGCAGCGATCCATCAGGATTTCAAAAAATAAATAATATCGGTTGATTTTACTACTGCTTCTTGCAAGCAGTCATCAAGTTCGGCTTCGATACCGGCAATTCCCAATTTAAAACCCTGTTAAAATAAAGCATTTTTTAACGTGATAGAACAAAGCATTATCAATGCAAAACAAATGGATTTAGATTTGGTTAATCAGATACGCAACACGTTTAGCAGGCAACAACCAGAAATATGCTATGGAAGATGCCGCGATAAGCGCGTTCTCGGTCTTTTTAACGCAAAGCCCATCCTTTTTAGGCTATCAACTGCGGATGCAAATAAGCTACAATTGAAACTATTCGCAATCGGTTTTCGGTGTTCCCCAAATCCCCTCGATCAGCCAAATAGGAAATATCCTCGATCCTGTCGCCCCGGTAACACTGTATCTGATGTTGGCTAAGGCCGGCGACAAACTGTGCTTTAGGAATGGCTTTATTTTTGACGGTTGTGGGGGTACTTGATTTAAGCAAAGCCCAGTAAAGTATCCAGTTTTTTTTGCTGCTCAAGCGCATATAAGTCGTCAAAGCCGCCAACATGAAAGTCACCAATATAAATTTGAGGTACAGTTCGGCGCTTGGTTTTGCGCATCATTTCCTCTCTTAAACTCGGTTGGGTGCCCACGTTAATCTCGGTGTAAGAGACGCCTTTTTTATCGAGCAGGCGTTTAGCCATCACACAGTAAGGGCAAATAGTGGTTGTGTAGATCAGTATCTCAGGCATGTTTTAAAGATGTTTGTTAATATGTAAGGCCAAAGGTTAAAGGTTAAAGCTTAAAGGTGCAAGGTTAAGGAATAAAAATTACCTGTTAACCTTGTACTTAGCACCTTTAATTGGTATCTGACTAATTTTTGAGGGCTTAAACTTATGAGTAATTTACCAAAAAATGTAAAGTATGCGCTGTCGCATGAATGGGCGAGTGTGGAAGACGATAATGTCGTTCGCGTGGGTATAACCGATTTTGCCCAGGCACAATTGGGCGATTTGGTTTATATAGAGCTACCTGACTTGGGGCGCAAAGTTAAAGCACAAGAGCAATGTGCTGTGGTTGAATCCGTTAAAACAGCATCGGATTTATTTAGTCCGGTTGCCGGAGAAATTGTTGCTGTTAATTCGGCTTTGGTAGATGAGCCCGAGCAAGTTAATGATAATCCCTATAATACCTGGATTTTTTGTGTCAAAGCCGATGATTTATCAGGGCTGGATCAGTTGCTTGATGCTGATGCTTACCAGTTGCTTATCGAACAATGAAATTTACAACACGTAAAACTTTTTACAATCACCCTATTTTTTTGAAAGGATAATCAGTAACACCATGGCAAATCCAAATGCAAAAGGCCTTAAACGCCTCATTAACGCATGTTTCTTTTCAGTTGCCGGGTTTAAGGCAACGTGGACGCATGAAGAAGCCTTTAGACAAGAAGTTGTTATGTTTGTAATAACAACACCACTGGCGATCTGGTTGGGGCAAACCAACATTGAAAAACTGCTGTTAATTGGCAGCATTGTTTTGGTGATGTTGGTTGAATTATTAAATTCAGCGGTAGAAGCAGTCGTTGACCGGGTGGGTTTTGAGCATCATGAATTATCCGGTAGAGCCAAAGATATCGGTTCTGCGGCAGTGATGATGTCTATAGCCTGGGCAGTCGTTACCTGGGCATTAATTTTACTTTAAAGAGGAATACCAATGAGTGCATTAATATGCGGTTCCATGGCTTATGACACTATTATGGTGTTTCATGATAAATTTAAAAACCATATCTTGCCGGAAAAAGTTCATATCCTGAATGTATCTTTTTTAGTGCCGGTCATGCGTCGTGAATATGGCGGTTGCGCAGGTAATATTGCTTTTAATTTGAATTTGCTGGGCGAAGATGCCTTGGCTATGGCTGTCGTAGGGCATGATTTTGAACCTTACAGCCAATGGATGAGCCAGAATAGTTTATCCAGTGAGTTTATTTACATTATGGATAATAATTACACGGGACAGGCTTATATCACCACTGACGAAGACGGTAATCAGATTACCGCGTTCCATCCGGGTGCCATGAGTTTCTCGCATATCAATTCGATTCCCACCGATAGAGATATCAGCATAGGCATCGTATCGCCTGACGGCAAAGAAGGTATGCAGCTACATGCCGAACAGTTTGTAGAATTGGATATCCCCTTTATTTTTGATCCCGGTCAAGGCATGCCCATGTTTAATGGGGCAGAACTGCTTACCTTTATTGATCAGGCAACCTGGATGACCTTAAATGATTATGAATCCGAGTTAATGCAGGAACGCACCGGATTAACATTAGAGCAAATGGCAGAACGGTTGGAAGCCTTGATTATCACGCTGGGTGGCAAAGGTTCCAAAATTTACACGAAAGGTGAGTGTATTATTATTCCTCCGGCAAAACCCAAAGCTTTGTTTGATCCTACCGGATGCGGTGACGCTTATCGTGCTGGCTTGCTTTACGGTTTGATGAACGATTTGGATTGGGACACTACCGGCAGAATTGCATCATTGATGGGTGCCATTAAAATTGAACATCACGGTACCCAAAATCATTCCTTGGACATGGACGAATTTAAGCAACGTTACCACGAAAACTTTGGTTGTTCATTCTAAGATGCCGGGCTTTTCATGTTAAAAAATACCCAACAGTTATTGGATCTTATGACCCGTCTGCGTCGACCGGAAGATGGTTGTGCTTGGGATCTTAAGCAAGACTTCACCAGTCTGATTCCTTATCTTATTGAAGAAGCTTACGAAGTCGTTGATGCCATTGAGCGTAATGATTTGGATGATCTGCGTTCAGAACTGGGTGATCTTTTGCTACAGGTCGTTTTCCATTCCCAAATTGCCAAAGAACGAGGCTTGTTTAGTTTTGAAGAAGTGTCGGCAGGTATCTGTGACAAATTGATTCGCCGGCATCCCCATGTTTTTTCCGATGCGGTTTTTAAAACCGATGCCGAACGTCATCAGGCTTGGGAACAAGCCAAAGCCGACGAGCGGCAGGAAAAAAGCAAAACGCTTGTGCGTCATAGCGTGTTATCGGGGGTGGCAGGTAATCTCCCCGCCTTGATGGAGTGCGAAAAAGTTCAGGATCGTGCGGCGCAGCACGGTTTTGATTGGCCTGATGTGCCGCCGGTTTTTGAAAAAGTACTGGAAGAATTGCAAGAGGTCAAAGAAGCTTGGGAATCCGGCGACCAAGTCCATATCCAGGAAGAAATCGGTGATTTATTACTGGTCGCCGTCAACCTGGCGAGGCATTTAAACGTCAACCCTGAAATTGCACTAAAAGAAAGTACCAAAAAATTCTCCAAACGCTTTCATTACATCGAGCAGCAAGTTGAAGCCTCAGGCCGTAATTTACTGGACTGTGAACTGATGGAGCTTGATGCTTTCTGGAATGAGGCAAAGGTATTTTTAAAAAAGGGCAATTAATTTACGCTTGTTAATATCTTGAAGTTAGGCTTTAATCACCGTAACTTGAATCAACAGACACCTTTGAGGATGACTAAAATGGCAACGAAACACGCAGCTTCCATCTATCAAATCAAAATCACCTTAATGGGTTCAAAACCGCCGATATGGCGCACGGTTTTGGTGCTTGGCGATATAAAATTAGGCGTTTTGCACAATGTTATTCAGGTTGCAATGGGCTGGACAGATAGCCATTTACATCAATTTATTGCCAATAAACAATTTTATGGCATGCTTGATGACGATTTGGACATGGACATGGAAGATGAGACAAAATTCAAGCTATCTCAATTATTAACCAAGGAAAAAGAATCCTTGGTTTATGAATATGATTTTGGGGATAGTTGGGAGCACAAAATACTGCTTGAAAAAATACTTCCTTTCGATGCCAGCATTGCCTTGCCTGTTTGCCTTAAAGGTAAACGCGCGTGTCCACCAGAAGATTGTGGTGGTGTCTGGGGCTATGAGGAGTTTCTTAATACCCTTTCTGATCCCAAGAATCCTGATTATGAAGAGATGATGGAATGGTCGGGCGGGGAATTTGATCCTGAAGCGTTTGATCTTGAAGAGGTCAATGAGGATTTAGCCGAGTATTGTCGATAGTTTTCCGTTATCTATGGATAGCAATCAAACCTCACTGGGTTCAGGCCGGGTTTTAATTAAGGCATTATCTGAAGTCGGTGAGTATCCGCATAAAGTAACGGCTTTTAGTATTGTTGAGACGCATATTTCCTGGGTGTTACTGACTGGACAATACGCCTACAAAATTAAAAAGCCGGTTAACTTTGGTTTTCTGGATTTTTCTACGTTGGAGAAACGCCGCTTTTTTTGTTATGAAGAAATAAGACTTAACCGGCGTTTGGCACCGGATTTGTATCTTGATGTGATACCGATAACCGGGCATCCCGAGCAGCCCGAAATGGGCGGTGCAGGGGAGGCTATCGAATATGCCGTTAAGATGCTTCAGTTTCCCTCAGGATTAACCTTAAGTGAACTTGCCCTTTACGGGCATTTGAATGTCGATGAAATTGATCAAGTTACGGATGTGGTTGCTCATTTTCATGATGTCATCGAAAAATCGGATGCCGCTTCTCCTTATGGTCACAGTGAAGGTATCAAGCATTGGTTTGACGAGAATTTTGATCACATCAGACCCTTGCTGGTCGATGATAAACAAAAACAGCAACTTCAAGCACTTGAGACTTGGGGAAATAAGGAATGGAACGGCAAGGCTGCCTTAATGCAGCACCGGAGAGAGCAGGGCTTTATACGGGAATGCCACGGTGATTTGCATTTAAGTAATATGACGCTGATCAACGGCCAAGTGACGTTGTTTGATTGTATCGAGTTTAATCCACAGCTACGTTGGATTGATGTCATGAGTGAAGTGGCTTTTTTGGTGGTTGACTTAATCAACGTGGGTTATGAGCACTATGCTTTCCGTTTGCTAAATCATTATCTACAACACACCGGTGATTATCAGGGACTTGCTTTATTGCGATACTATCTGGTTTATCGTGCGCTGGTGTGTGCCAAAGTTTCGTTGTTGCGTAATGCACAGCAACAAAATGAGGCAGACTTTAATCAAGCCGGCTTTAAATATACCGGGTTTGCCAATTTGGCAGAGCGCTTCATTCAAAAAACCCCCATTGCATTAATTATTACCCACGGTTACTCGGGTTCCGGTAAATCGACTTATTCAGATCAGCTTGCCGAAAAAATGGGTGCCTTGCAGATACGTTCAGATATAGAACGCAAGCGGCTATTGGGTTATCAGGCACAAGCAGATACCGGCAGCGGGATTGATGACGGACTTTACACTCAAGAAGTGAGTCGGAAAACGTATCATTATCTGGCTGACTGTGCAAAACAGGTTATTGAAGCCGGTTTTTCTGCCATTGTTGATGCGACTTTTCTTAAAACCGAACAGCGTGAGCGGTTCAAAAAGCTTGCAATCGAAGTTGGCGTTAAATTTATCATCATTGATTTTCAGGCATCCGATGTAGCATTAAAGAGACGTGTGACGCAGCGGAAAACCGATGCGTCAGAAGCGACACTGGCTGTGTTGAAACGGCAATTGCAATTAGCACAAGCATTGTCAACTGAAGAACAGGCGTATGTCATAACAGTTAATACCGAAAGCGACAAGGTGCTGGATAAACTGTTGGCAGCTATTGTATTAGTTTAACACGACCATCGTTTTAACCGCAGGGGCTGACCTGTGTGTCTGCCCTAAATTGAATGAATCTGATGGATTGGGCGAACACATAGGTTCGCCCCTACGGATTTATTAATATCACGTTTTCCGCTGTTGTGATTGCTTAGTATATAATTTCAATGAAACCGACAGTGTTTACTTTAAGTTTCCGGCATGTAGACCGCATTCTTTTTTAGCGCCCGATTCCCACCACCAGCGGCCTACGCGCTCATGTTGATTAGGCAAAACAGCGCGGGTGCAAGGTTCACAGCCTATGCTGATAAAGCCTTTTTCATGGAGTTCATTATAGGGCACCTGATGGGCTTCAATATAATCCCAAACTTGCGCTGAACTCCAGTTTATCAAGGGATTAAATTTTATCAAAGAATGCTCGGAGGTAGAAAACGCAGTATCGATTTGCACTTCAGGAATATCTTGTCGCGTATCCAGGCTCTGGTCTTTGCGTTGACCGGTAATCCAGGCATCAACCGTTGCCAGTTTGCGTTTTAAGGGTTCAACTTTACGAATGCTGCAACATTCTTGATGACCCTCTTCATAGAAGCTAAACAGGCCTTTGTTTTTTACAAAGCTATCCAGGACAGTTCGGTCTGGCGTTAATAATTCAATCTCTATCTGATAATGTTTTCTGACTTTTTCTATAAAGCGGTAGGTTTCAGGGTGCAAGCGACCAGTATCCAAAGAGAAAATACGGATGTCTTTTCTGATATTAACCGCCATATCAATCAGCACCACATCTTCTGCGCCACTGAAAGAAACAGCGATGTTATCAAACAACTCCAACGCTTTTTTAAGGATGGTGCGTGGGTTTTTATGGGTTAAATCGGCTTGTAATAGCTCAATATCTAAGGCTGTCATGAGGATGTGTTTTATTTTTGTGAAAAATATTGTTTCAAGAAATCATCAAAAGGGATTTGCTCTTGGCTTTCAATGGCTTGTTGTTGGGCAAGCGAGGTTTTAGCTAATTCGGTAAATTCTTGGGTATGGATTTCATCCAGCTTGGAGCCGCTAAAATACCGGGCATGTTCAGCCGATTTATTTAAGGCAAAACGGCTAAAAGGTTGATGCGTTTCGGCCATGCTTTCCAGTATTCTTGCGGATGCCGTCAACTCCGGATTTTGGATCAGCAATTGTTGTTGCGCCAACGCTGCGCTATAAGGTTTGTCAGTATCCTCTTTATCCAGAATGGCACAAACAGGCTGCATGGATTCAAGAATTTCCGTGGCCCAGTCCTGCAATAAAATCTTTTGATCACCATGATCCAGTTGCAATCCCGGTTTTCTGCCAAAATTGGCAACCGCCAACTGGTTGGCATTATTGATCTGGTGATCAGCGTCTGAAACCGGCGGGCTATCTTTTAACAAACAAGTTAATAACAGCGCTTCAATAAAACGGGCTTTAGCCTCATCAATGCCAAGGGGATCAAATAAATCCAGATCAAGAGAACGCATTTCAACATAGCGAACGCCCCGTTTTTTAAGTGCTAGCGTGGGTTTTTCGCCAGAGTGAATAATTTGCTTGGGTCGAATCGTGCTGTAAAACTCGTTTTCAATTTGCAGAATATTACTGTTAAGTTGGCGGTATTCGCCATTCACGGCAATACCAAATTGTTCATAGTCAGGGTAGGGCGTTTCAATGGCGTTACTTAAGCTGTCAACATAGCCTGTTAAAGAATTGTAATCAATTTTTAGATTAGCCTGATTCTTGCTTTTATAACCGATATCACTCATGCGTAATGAGGTCGCGTAGGGATGATAGAGCGTGCCGCCGTCAAACTCTTCAAATTGTGTCATTAACTCCGGGCGACTTTTAAAGAAGTTTTTACAAATGGCCGGCGATGCGCCAAATAAATACAGGATTAACCAACCCAGTCTTTGAAAATTTCTGATTAAACCAAAGTAAGAATCAGCCTTTAGTTGTTCCAAGCTACCCTGGTTTTTTTCTTGTTGATGTAAAGCGGGCCATAAGGCTTCGGGCACCGAATAATTAAAATGAATGCCGGCAATAGCCTGCATGGTGCGTCCGTAACGATGCCATAAACCATGTCGATAAACATGTTTCATGTGGCCTATGTTAGACGTGCCGTATTCAGCAATGGGAATGCTTTCGTCACCATTAATGCCGCAGGGCATACTGGCACCCAGTAATATTTCATGGTCCAAATGGTCATAAACAAACTGGTGGACGTTGCGCAAATAGGCCAGGCTATCTTTTATATCAGCAAACGGAGGTGTAATTAATTCAATCAGTGCTTCGGAATAATCCGTAGTGATGGTTGGATGGGTCAGTGCCGAACCTAAGGCGGTCGGGTGAGGTGTTTGGGCGATAAAACCATCTTGGCCTATACGCAGACTTTCTTTTTCAATACCTTTAAGCCCCCCGCAGAGCAGATGTTGATTGTCGTTTGCCAGAAGTTGATCCAGGCGCGTTGAAAGCTTATTAGTAAAATAGGTCATAGAGTAGGCGTGTGTTCCCTGCAGTCCTGTATAATTGACTTATTATAAAGGGTTTACCTGATTGAAGAAATATTATCGCGGGAGAAGTGGTGAATAAGAAGCCCATTGAAATACTCAAAGCCGTTTTTGGCTATGATCGTTTTAGAGGTCAGCAACAGGATGTTATTGAACAACTCTTGGCGGGGCAGGATGCACTGGTATTAATGCCGACCGGTGGCGGTAAGTCGTTGTGTTATCAAATTCCGTCGTTAATCAGGCCGGGGGTGGGTATCGTCATTTCTCCGCTGATTGCCTTAATGCAGGATCAGGTCAGTGCTTTGCTACAGTTGGGCGTAAAAGCCGCCTTTTTAAATTCCACTTTATCGCTGGATGAGGTGCGAAGCATTGAACGGCAATTACTTAATAACGAACTGGATTTACTGTACATTGCACCGGAAAGGTTAACCTCCGGTCGTACTATTGCGCTGTTTCAACGTATCCAGATTGCCTTGTTTGCCATTGATGAGGCGCATTGCGTGTCCCAATGGGGGCATGATTTTCGGGCAGATTATTTGCAGTTGTCCTTGCTGCATGAGCAATTTCCGACTATTCCCCGTATTGCCCTGACCGCAACTGCTGACGAGAAAACCCGACAAGAAATTATCCTGCGCTTAAATCTGGAGCAAGCGCCGTTGTTTCTGAGTGGTTTTGATCGTCCCAATATCCGTTACCGGATCGTTCAAAAACAAAATGCCCGCGAACAATTAATCGATTTTATTACGGCTGAACACGGCGGAGATGCAGGGATTGTTTATTGTTTATCACGTAAAAAAGTGGATGAAACTGCTGAATGGTTGAGATCAAAAGGGATTAATGCCTTGGCCTATCACGCCGGCATGACAAACGATTTGCGCTCCCGGCATCAACACCGGTTTTTAATGGAAGACAGTCTGGTGATTGTTGCCACTATCGCTTTTGGCATGGGCATTGATAAGCCCAATGTACGTTTTGTGGCGCATTTGGATTTGCCTAAAAGTGTGGAAGCCTATTATCAGGAAACCGGCCGGGCAGGGCGTGACGGTTTGCCCGCTAATGCCTGGATGGCTTATGGCTTGCAAGATGTTATTACCTTGCGGCGAATGTTGGCGGATTCTAACGCCGATGAAGCCCATAAACGTCTGGAATTGCATAAACTCGATGCCATGTTGGCGTTATGTGAGCAAGTACATTGTCGGCGGCAGGCGTTATTACAGTATTTTGGCGATCATCTTGAGCAGCCTTGCAATAATTGCGACACCTGTTTGGAAACGGTAGAAACCTGGGATGGAACCTTGGTTGCACAACAGGCATTATCCTGTATTTATCGCACCGGACAACGCTTTGGTGTGGGTTATTTAATTGATGTGCTACGCGGAAAAGTAACCGAACGGATAGTCAGTTTTGCCCACGATAAACAATCCACGTTTGGCATAGGCAAAGAACTGGATGAACAACAATGGTCTTCCGTGTTTAGGCAGTTGGTCGCACGGAGTCTGGTGTCCGTTAATTTTGATCATTTTGGTGTGTTGCAACTCACCGATGCTTGTCGCCCCATTTTGCGTGGCGAACAACAGTTGATGTTACGCAAGGACATAAAACCCGAAAAAAGCAGGCTTCGTAAAAAGGGTGCCGGCAAATCAGTTAGCCGAGGTGAGAGTAATAGTGAGTTATGGGAGGCGTTACGCGCGAAGCGTCGAGAAATTGCCGATGCACAGGATGTTCCGCCGTACATTATTTTCAATGACGCAACCCTGACCGCCATGCTTGAAACCAAGCCAATCAATCGCCAACAAATGGCTTTAATATCCGGCGTGGGCGAGCAAAAACTCAAGCTTTATGCGGATCAGTTTTTGGCGGTTATCAGCGATTATGTTGGCGAGCACACGACGTCGGATACTGTGACAGAATCCGCTGATTTGTTCAACCTCGGCTTTACCATTCTGCAGATTGCCCAAAAACGGGGCTATAAAGAAGAGACGATTTATAATCACTTATCGCAGGCGTTGGAGCAGGGACTACTGGTGTTGCGTGATGTCGTGGAGCTGCCTGATCCGGAAATAAAACGAATTGAAGAAGCTATTTTAAGCCTGCCAACCGAGCAACAAAATGCCTTAAAACCCATTTATGAATTGTTTGATGGTCAGTACAGTTACGGTGTTTTACGTTGTGTACGGGCATCTTTGCAATATCAAACAGCGTAAAAGTCCATGTATAAGCTAAGTTTTTACGTTCCGGAAACGCATCTTGAACCGGTAAAAAATGCCTTGTTTGCAAAAGGAGCAGGGCATTATAAAGCTTATGATCAGTGCTGTTGGCAAGTACAAGGCATTGTGCAATTCAGGCCGTTGGCAAATAGCCATCCCACTCTTGGACATATTAATCAACTGGAAAAAGTCGTTGAATATAAAGTGGAAATGATTTGTACCGATGCCGTAATCAAGTGCGTTGTACAAACGCTACTGGTTACTCATCCTTATGAAGAACCGGCCTATGAGGTTTATAAGATATTGATGGTTGACGATTTGTGAAATTATAAATCAATTGGTTAAGCTATCAACTTTTTATAAAAAAATACCAAACGTTAAGGCTTTTTCTTTAAAGTGTCGGCCTTCGTGCCTCTCGAAACCAACCTCGGTATCGTTCCATTTTGGCGTGTTGTTCTGCGGGTGCGTGACGGTGGCAGGTGGAATACTCGGCTGTACCCGGCTTCGCGCCCCAACGCATTTCGGCGCAGTCGTTGGGATTATAAGCCATTTCGTATAAGGGCTGTCGTGCCAGCACTTCGGCTATGGACAGCTCCCACAGGCTGCCGTTGCTACGTGTATAAAAGATGCTGCGTTCCAGGATGCGCCTTGCGTGGTGCTGTTCGATCCAGGTCTTGGCTTGTTCGGGACTTCTGCCGTTCATCACGAACAAGTCGGGGTGACGCATGATTTTCTCGGGCAAATCGGTCAACACCTTGATGGCGATAATGAGGCGTAGGTCACGTGAAGGCGTGGAGTAATCCTCCCAAGACCCGATAGTCTGAAAAATCGCGGCACTGTTCGGCATGGGGATGACGTTGCCGGGGTTCCTGCGAAAATACGTCTCACCGTTATTCACCGAGACTACGCGGGTCTCTATTTGCTCCACCAAGGCATCGAGAGTGGCTTCGTAAGCTTGCTGGGGATCAAGGCCAGCGGGGTTGATGAGCTTGGCTAGTCGGGCATAAAAATCGTCAGAAGAGAGTTGATCTTGTTCCATGGAAAAGGGTGCAAAGCCGGGGTTGTCGACCAGTTCATCATTGGCGAGCGTTCGTAATCCGCCCGAGGCCGCACTAACCAAGGGTCGAAAAACCTTAAAGCCAGGCCCAGCGTTGGCATTGTTGGCGAACAGAAAAGTACCTTCCCAAAAGCGTTTACGGGTGACTGAGTTGTCCGGTTGGGCATCAACGGCCAACAACATACCCGGATGATCTACAGTTTGCATTACCCATTCTGCCAACACCAACACGTGACCGTAAGGATCGGCATAGACTGTCCCCGGCCAGAGCGTCTCCCGATGGAGAGCGGTTGGGTACAGATCGGTAAACTCGTCTTCAAGGCCGGTTCGCGCCGAGCCTGAGTGGACGGTATTTGCCACTTGCTCATTGATATGCCTGAAACTGGCTTGCGAGCTAATGCCGTGGGTGAACTCGGTATTAACGGTGGCCGCGCCACAGCGCGGTGGTGCGTTGGTCGAGCCTCGCCCACAGGCACGGAAGGCGATTGGCAGACCGACTTTCCAGGCAAAATAAGCCCGCAAGGTATAGGGCAGGTCGGCGCAGTCGGGCGTTAGCGGCAAGTTATTGTCTTCGTTACGGCCTAGATAGTTGTACAGAAAGTTGCGCTCTTGGTTACGCAACACGGGTTCCAGGGAAGGGAAGCTCAAGTTTTCCTCGTGCGGTGCACCCAATAACGCTTCGATCCAGGCAGAATAAAAGGCTTCAGTGGCAAGACCCCATACTTTTGGGCTTTTGTGTGTGTCTGTCTCATCAATGGTGAGCGGATGGCAAGCGGTAAGCTGACCATTTCGCCCCGCCATCACCCGATAATCTCCCTCGTTGAGACCTGCCAAAGTGCTGGTCAGACTCCAGGGCGGACCGCCTCGGTGTTGTAATTGCAGAGGCATCCGCCGATCTTGGCTGTCGATAAGCGTCAGTTCTGACAGAGATCCATCCGTGGACACGGCCATGATTTTAATAGGTCTGTCTGCTTTGGGGGTAACAGGGGAGAACCAGATATGTGTCTCGCCGGTTTCTTCGCATGAATAAGCGTCGGCCTGAGCCATCGAAATACTGACCACTGTTAGCAATAATCCAGTGAGAAAATAATCAAAAATTTTGATTTGGGTTGTCATGTCCGCATGTCCATCTAATAATAGGCAGGTTCCGTCGTCTGGACTGGCTATTACCTATTCGGCTTATACTTTGGTCCATTCTAAGTGGTTCAGCCATCATTAACGCATTTTGAATGCGTTAAACCCTGCCTGTTCATGAGATACTTAACGCCAGTGCCTAATAATAACTGTAATCAATTAACCGAGAAAAATCCATGACTAATTATATGTACACCACGTCCGTACCTGTTTTCAAACAGTTATTGAGTAGCCTAAGCGCTATTTTGACCAAAGCTGAAGCTTTTGCCACCGATAAGAAATTTGAACCGAAAGTGTTGTTGGACGCGCGATTGTTTCCGGATATGTTCCCCTTGATTCGCCAAGTGCAAATTGCCACCGATTTTGCCATGAGTGTGACTGCACGGCTTGCAGGTGTTGAGGTGCCGGTGAATGACAATAACGAACAGACTTTTTCCGAATTACAAGAACGAATTGGCAAAGCCTTGTCGTTTATCGAAAGCATGACACCCGTGCAATTCGAGGGTAGCGAAACACGTGAAATCGTGTTGCGCCCGGGCACACCGAAAGAGAAAAAATTGGTTGGCCACACCTACCTGTCCAACTACGGATTACCGCAGTTTTTCTTTCATGTCACCACTGCCTACGCGATTTTGCGGCACAATGGACTGGAAGTTGGCAAAGGCGATTTTATGGGGGCTTATTAAGTAAGTATATTCAAGAGTAGAGCAATTGATATGCATACTGATTGCTTTACCGATGCTTGAAACTTGATTCGAAAAGATCAATTAAAATCGGAACGACTCAGCCGTTAAAAAAATAGAACATAGATGACACGGAATAATCCCTGTCGTCCGTGTTCTATGATCGAAATTAATTCAAACCAAAAAATAAATACCTGTGCCCAACCATGTCAAAAACAGCAGCAACCAAGGAAGCCAATGCTGTCGATAAATTATCCTTTCTTGGATTTTCTGATCATACAGCTCACTCGACAACTCCTTTTGGCTTGCTGTTTTCTTGAGTTTTCTGCTCAAGTCTCTGGTTTTTTCCTTTTGCTGTTTTTTGTAGAGATCAATTCCTTTTTGAATGCCTTGAGCAATCAACCGGGTTTGCTCTTTAGTTTGAGCAGGACGTTGGGTTCCTTTGGCTATTTTCAATGCTTCTTCTTGCGTTTGCTGCGATGGCTTTTGATAGCTGTTTTTAGTCATAATGGTCTTTTTATAAGTCGAAATAATGGCTAGGGAAGGCTCCTGCCTTGTTTGGCCGATGGGGTTAGAGCGTGGAGTCCCAATCAGGCGTACGGAATTTAATCAGCACAATGGCCGCTGTAACCAAAAGCCATAAGGCTAATAAATAGAGTGCGTTGGTAAAGTCACCTGTTGCTGTTTTTATCCATGCTACCAGTACCGGGCTTAAATAACCCGCTAAATTACCGTAGGCATTAATTAAAGCAAGTCCACCGGCAGCCGCCGTGCCACTTAAAAAGGCAGTCGGCAAAGACCAGAGCACAGACAATGTGGATAAAATGCCCACACTGGCAAGTGAAAGCCCCAGCAGCGCCAACGGTAAATTAGCATTATTAAGGGCACTTAACATAAGTCCGGCACAGCCCGTCAACGAACTTAAGGCCACATGCCAAGCGCGTTCATTTCGTTGGTCTGAAGAATGCTCGACTACTATCATGCCGATTGCTGCTACACCATAAGGAATTATAGTGAGCAGTCCGGTATGCCAGAGGTTTTGATTGCTAAAATCGGTGACTATTTGCGGCAGCCGAAAAGAAATGCCGTAGAGTCCCATCACGATAGAATAATAAACCAGGCTAATTAACCTGCCCGTGGTAGTAATCAGTAATCGACTGATATCCTATCTACGGTGAGAATGATTGGCCGTGAGTTACTCGTCATCACTGCATAATGATCAACGACAGCTATCAAAAAATAGACCTCTTGGAGCGCTTGACTGCCGAGAAACTGTCTTAATGCCTATGTTACTTGTTGTATTGCCCATCATTTCGTTTACTAATGGGTCGAAATGAAAGCGTGGTCCAGCGTATAATATTCGACATAATCCAAAAAACTAAGGAGGCGCTCATGACCCATTATACGACTGAAGCTATCCGTACCATCGCCTTGGTTGGGCATGGCGCGGCAGGCAAGACCAGTTTAGC
>JBAXUR010000075.1:0-15846 GCA_037129595.1 Methylococcaceae bacterium
CCGTATCCGCTTTTAAGGTCGCTGATCTACAACATTTTTATCAAAAATATTACGTCGCTGCAAATGCGATGGTTGTTATTGTCGGAGATTTATCCAAACAGCAAGCGGAACAAACCGCCGAAAAGTTGCTGACAGGACTGCCACTAGGGAAAAAACCGGACGCTCTACCTGATGTTGCCATGCCGCTTAAAGCCAGCCTGCAACACATCGAGTTTCCGTCAACACAAACCCATGTTTTAGTAGGATTACCCGGCACTTATCGTAAAGATCCCGATTATTTTAATCTGTATGTGGGCAACCATATCTTGGGTGGTAGTGGTCTGGTTTCAAAACTTTTTAATGAAGTCCGCGAAAAGCGCGGCTTGGCTTACAGCGCATCCAGCGCTTTTATACCTTTGTTAAAACCGGGGCCGTTTTTGGTTAGCTTACAAACCCGTAACGATCAAACCACGCAAGCGTTGCAAGTGCTCAATCAAACCCTTGCCGATTTTATTAGCCAAGGCCCGACCGAAGCTGAGCTTGTTGCAGCAAAGAAAAATATTACCGGTGGTTTTGCCATGCGTTTTGATACCAATAAAGAACTGGCCAGCTATGTCGCCATGATCGGTTTTTATGAAATGCCTTTGGATTACCTGGATACTTTTCAACAAAACATAGAGCAAGTGACCGTTGCATCGATAACCGATGCTCTTAAACGTCATGTTAATCCGCAGCTACTGCAAACCATAACCGTGGGAAAAGCAGAAGCTAAATCAGAAGCCGTTGTTAAACCAGAAGAAAAAAGTGTCAAATAAACTTAGAATAATCGGTGGAGACTGGCGTAGTCGTTGCATAACGTTTGTCGATGCGCCAGGTTTAAGGCCGACACCGGCAAGAGTACGAGAAACGGTATTTAATTGGTTGCGCAATGACATTATCGGCAGCCGTTGCCTGGATTTATATGCAGGCAGCGGCGCGTTGGGTTTTGAAGCCGCTTCCAGAGGTGCGAAGTCGGTCATTCAAATTGAAAATAATGCTTTGGCCTGTCGAGCCTTAAAAGAAAATATCCTCAAACTTAACGCCGACCGGGTTAAAATTATTCAAGCGGATGTGTTTCGTTATCTGGCCGGTGATGCCGATGTTTTTGATGTGGTTTTTATTGATCCGCCTTTTGCACTGTCGCTAGCCGTTCAGACCTGTCAATGGCTGGAAGAAAAAGGCTGGTTAAGCAAACATGCCAAAATCTATGTTGAAACGGAAAGCACGCTCAAGCTTGATGGACTGCCTGAAAACTGGCTGCTACTGAAAAGTAAAGTGGCCGGCGAAGTGGGCTATCATTTGTTTGAGCGACTGGGTTGACGACTGTTACGGATGCAAACTAACCGGTGTTATTTATACCTAATTTCTTTGTCGACTGATACCATCCCTTCAAGGGATATTATCTGTATAGGCATATAGCGTCCGGCTTTGTGTCTTGATGAAATGATTTAAAGATTCCTAATGGAAGGACTTATCTGTAAAATCGACTGATTTTTATTTGCCAATGGAGCAACAATCAAATGGGAAGAGCTTACCAAAATCGTAAAGTGTCCATGGCCAAAACGTCTGACACCAAGGCAAAGGTCTACAGTAAATATGGCCGTGAAATATATGTGTGTGCTAAAGCGGGTGGTGTCGACCCCGATGGAAATTTAGCCTTACGGGGGCTGATTGATCGCGCCAAGAAAGACCAAGTGCCTACGCATGTTATTGAAAAAGCCATCGAAAAAGCCAGAGGCGGCGGTGGTGAAGATTTCTCGCCGGCTCGCTACGAAGGCTTTGGTCCCGGTGGTTGTATGGTGATTATTGATTGCTTGACCGACAACCCTAACCGTACTTTTGGTGATGTGCGCCAGTGCTTTACCAAAACAAAATGTAAAATTGGTACCCAAGGTGTAGTCAGTCACATGTTTGACCATGCCGCCATTTTAGCCTTTGAAAATGATGACGAAGATGCTGTTCTTGACGCGTTGCTAACGGCCGATGTGGATGTGACCGATATTGAAAGCGACAAGGGAAAAGTCACCGTCTTCACGCCTCATGCCGACTACTTTAAGGCCAAGCAAGCCTTAACGGATGCGTTGGGCAAGGTTGATTTTGATGTGGACGAAATTCAATTTTTGCCAAGAACGGTCACAACTATCAGCGGCGAGGATCTGGAATTGTTTGAAAAATTCTTGGACATGTTGAATGATCTGGATGACGTGCAGAATATTTATCATGATGCCGAGTTTTAAGCGCTGATTTCCAGACACGGTTGTCTGCTGATTGACCGCTGATAAAGAAGTTTAGTAGGGTGCGCATCGCGCACCACAACCATGGCAGAGTAGAAATTTAATAGGCACCCTATAGAAAACAATAATAGATTTTGGTGCAAATAAAACCGTTTAGTGGATGTAATTTTAGGTGCGCGATGCGACACCCTACCACTGATTCCCCGGGTAATTCTTGCTCCTCTCTTTAAAAAAGAGGGGAGGGCTTGCAACTGTAAGTTTAAAAAAACTGTGACAGGTAAGTTGGTATTGTATTTTTGATAATCCAGCGTCACCAATAGTCTGGAATCAGCTAAATATAGTGTTCACACTGATAGTAAACGCTATGATAAGCTTAATCTTAAAAAGAGACTTTAAAGGTAATTTATGTCTTCCGTACTTGAACAGCTGCGTTATACTGCTGAAGACTACTTAACATTGGAACGTAGCGCGTCTTCTAAAAGCGAGTTTCATAATGGTGAAATTTATGCCATGACCGGCGCTAGTCGCAAGCATAATCTGATAACAGTTAATATAGCCGGAGAGTTACGAAGTCAACTCAAAAAACGTCCCTGCGAAGCCTACATCAATGATATGCGGGTTAAGGCAGTCGAAGCACACAGTTACCACTATCCAGATATCGCGGTTGTATGTGGTGCGCCGCAATTTGAGGACACCTATTTAGATACGCTACTTAACCCAACGCTGCTGATTGAAGTGCTGTCGCCTTCCACCGAAGCTTATGACCGGGGCGGCAAGTTTGCACATTATCGTAAAATCGCCAGCCTGCGTGAATATCTTTTGATATCGCAAGATCAGCCCAGCATCGAACGCTATCTGCGGCAAGGCGATGTTTGGATATTTTCCGAAGCGGTGGGGCTTGAGGCTTCCATGTCACTGGAAAGCATAGATTGCCTTCTGAGCTTGTGGGAAGTTTATGATAAAGTTCTGGATGATGAAGATAATAAGCCATAGGGTGACCGGGAATCTTGCTCCTTCTCACGCAGGGATAGGGTTGAGGGCATATAAAGGGTCAAGTTATTTCATGCAGGATCCAAAACCAAGTTTAAGTCTTGGTCTGACCAAGCATCCTCAATACTGATTTTTTTAGTGGTTTTAATAAATCCATGAAAAATCAGGATCAGCTCTTGCATCGTCACATTTTAATGTAATAATCAAAGTCGCTAACATTTCAGTGATATTATTTATTGTACTTCCAGTTTTAATCTGATAACTTTAAAACAGTCCTTACTTAAAATAACCGTACTATTATTCTGGGATCATTAAAGGTGACCTGCCAATTTTTTGAATCAAAAAAGGCTGTAAGGCCGAATCGCAGGCAAGGCTGTACAGATTCAGAGCGCGTTACCGAGTTACACTCATTTTAAAATAACCATTATTTAAAGGTAGATTATGTTGCACATCAAATCGAAAAAAATCACATTGCCATTATTTTTCTGCGTAATATCAGCGCTTTTATGTCCAGTACTAAGTCAGGCCGCCTCAGAAACAGGATCGATAGCAGCGAGTAAGGCTGAGGATCAAAAAGCTGCGTTAGCTAAAAAGGCGGCGGATAGACAAAAAGCCGCTGAAGAAAAAAAGGCTGCTGAAGCACAAAAAGAAAAGGCAGATGTTAATAAGTAATTAGCCTGCAAAAGAAAAGTAAAGCGAGTGTCAAGTCTGGATTTATCCAGACTTAATTTGGCGTGTTTTTATCGTTGCTTAAGTCCGCTTCCCTGCGGACTTTGTTATTAAACCAAGACAGTTTTTATATTTAAGCCGATGGGGATTATCCGCATCACTGCCCAAACGTCGATGGCGATCGGCTTCATAATCTCTTCATAGTTGCCTTCAAAAGCGAGGATATGGGGGGCAATTCTATCCAGAAACCAGCGATCATGGGAAAGTCAGGTCTTTCATTATTATTTTAATGTAATAATGAAAGACCTGGTTTTGGAGTTACTGAAGTTATGATATCGAAATTGTTAACGGGGGGATCGGGTTGTCATTTTTGTTTTAAAATATCTTTAACGACTCGTATAGCCGAATGTGATGCGCCATTGGAATGGGTGTCCTCGGTAAAATCACCGGCAAAATATACACGGCCTTGTGGCTGCCTTAACGAATCAGAAAGACTATCAAAGCGCGATCTACCTACAGGCCAAGAAGCAATGGCGTTTGGGTGGTAACGATAAAAAGTCATTTGTTTGACCGATGGACTGAAACCAGGCCACTGTTTCTCGAAAGCTTCAAGTAGCGTTTCCTGAATATCCTCTGACCCGCCACTAATCCGGCTATTGAAGCGTTCAGCATAAGAGCCATTAACCAGTAAATTTAATACGGAATCTTTGTTGGGTTTAGACTTTCCCTCATAAATAACACCCAAAGGGCCGTCGGTAAGAATTGGCATAACGCTGACGCCTTTCGTTTTCCAAAAATGGCTGGCCTTGTTATCGACAAGCACATGAGCAGTGAAATAGGCCCCCCCCGATTGTGTTTTTATAGCCTCTTTTCTGTCTTGAGTAAGTGGTGGGCTAAATTGAATGTCGTTTAATCTGAACAAGGGCACTGTAGTGATGACGTATTTTGCACGGTAAATTTGTTGTTGAAAAGTCCCCGTATCGGAAGTGGTTACGTCCACACCTGTGTTAGTCGATTTAATATGGGTAACAAGTTTGTTAAGATGTATTTTGTCAGCTCCGATAAATTTGGCTATGGCTTGTGCAGCACGTTGATTACCGCCAATCACGTGGTAAGGGGATTGGCCTTGCCCTGAAAGAAAATACCATTCTGCAATGCCATCCAGTGCGCTGATTTTAGTCCATGATGTCGCGTACTCCGGCTCGGTTTGGATACGCACAAATTCTTGAGTCTTGGGTGAGAGTCCGCTGGTTTCATGTACCCAGTCTGCAAACGATATGTCTATGAGCGGTGACAAGTTATTTGCCAAGGGGTGGCTGTCGAGTTGCTTGTAAAGCCCGACCATTTTTTGATCCCATTTTTTGTAGGCTTCCATTTCATCCGCACTAAACACGGATTGGAGAAATTCCGGATTGCTTTTATGCGTGAAGGGAAAAAGTTTGCCTTGATAGTAAAAACTTGAAAAACTGGTATAGAAAGTTTCCAGCGGAATTTTAAGCTCACGCATAAGATCAACAGCCGGATTGCTTTCCCAAAATTCTTCCAGCCCAATCTCTGCGTGAGCGTTATCAGCATAAGAAGCGGTGCGTATGCGGCCTCCGATATGCGGACTCATTTCCAATATAACGGCTGTTTTACCCGCCTTTTTTAAGTAATAGGCTGAACTTAAACCAGATAAACCAGCACCTACAATTAAAACATCGGCGATATTTTTATCGGCATATACCTCGCCAGAACGCCAGCAAAGCAAGAGAATAAAAAGAGAACGTAATAAAAAACGGGGCAGACTGTTGAGAAAAAAGATTGTCATTCAAATCACCATTGAGTTAACTTTAAAAGTTTTGACTACTCGCCGTTTTTTGGCTTCCCATTATGTCCTCTTACGCCAACCCTCTCCCAGCGGGAGAGGGAGCAAGATGCCTAAGTTATTTCATGCGCATTCTTAAGACAGCTTTTTATATTTAAGTCGATGGGGGTTTTCTGCATCACTGCCTAAACGTCGATGGCGATCGGCTTCATAATCTTCATAGTTGCCTTCAAACCAAACCACTTGGCTGTCGCCTTCAAAGGCAAGTATGTGCGTGGCGATTCTATCCAGAAACCAGCGATCATGCGAAATAACTACGGCGCAACCGGGGAAAGCCAGCAGGGCTTCTTCCAAGGCACGCAGGGTTTCCACATCCAAATCGTTAGTCGGTTCATCCAGTAACAGAACATTGCCACCGGTTTTTAGCAGCTTGGCTAAATGGACTCGGTTACGTTCACCACCAGAAAGATCAACGATACGTTTGCCTTGGTCTGCGCCTTTAAAGTTAAAACGCCCGACATAAGAGCGTGAGGGTGTTTCATATTTGCCGACGGTAATGATGTCCAGGCCGTCAGAAATTTCTTCAAAGACGGTTTTCTTTGCATCAAGGTCGTCGCGTAACTGATCAACGTAAGCCAGTTCAACCGTTTGCCCCAATGTTAAGGTGCCCGAATCCGGTTGTTCAAGTCCTGCCATCATACGAAACAGCGTGGTTTTACCTGCGCCATTAGGGCCAATAATACCGACGATGCCGCCGGGTGGCAGTTTAAAGCTTAAGTCATTAACTAATAATTTGTCACCAAAGGCTTTGCTGATGTTGTTCGCTTCAATCACCACGTCGCCTAAACGAGGGCCGGGTGGAATATAAATTTCATGGGTTTCGTTACGTTTTTGCACATCTGATGACGATAATTCGTCAAACCGTGCCAGCCGTGCCTTGCTTTTGGCATGGCGACCTTTTTGGTTGGAGCGTACCCATTCCAGTTCTTCTTTCATGGCTTTTTGGCGGGAAGATTCTTGTTTTTCTTCCTGCAACAGACGGTTGCTTTTTTGCTCTAACCAGCTTGAGTAATTGCCTTCCCACGGAATACCTGAGCCTCTGTCGAGCTCTAAAATCCAGCCGGCTACATTATCCAAAAAGTATCGGTCATGGGTTACAGCGACGACGGTTCCGGAATAATCGTGCAGGAAGCGTTCTAGCCAAGCGACTGATTCAGCATCCAAATGATTGGTGGGTTCGTCCAATAACAACATGTCTGGATTGGATAATAATAACCGGCATAAAGCGACACGGCGTTTTTCACCGCCTGATAAAAGGGTGACATCCGCATCCCAATCAGGCAGGCGTAAGGCATCAGCAGCCACTTCAAGTTTACGCTCCAGATTATGGCCGTCACAGGCATTGATGATATCTTCCAGACGCGCCTGATCTGCGGCCAGTTTATCAAAATCAGCCTCTGGGTCGGCGTAAGCAGCATAAACAGCGTCAAGTTGATCCAAAGCATTCTTGATTTCTACGACGGCTTCTTCAACATTACCACGCACTGTTTTAGCGGGGTCGAGCTGCGGTTCTTGCGGCAGATAACCGATGTTAATCCCTTTTTGCGGGATCGCTTCGCCTTCGATTTCCTTATCGATACCCGCCATGATTCTAAGGAGCGTTGATTTACCGGAGCCGTTTAAACCCAGTACACCAATTTTTGCGCCAGGGAAAAAAGACAACGAAATGTCTTTAAGGATATATTTTTTGGGAGGGACAATTTTGCCAACCCGATTCATTGAATAGATGTATTGCGCCATAGTCTTTAGTCAATCAGTTTAAGGTGGGTAGAGATTACCAGAAATAGGCGGTTTAGGTCACGCGATGTTGCTTATTATTCCCTGATTAATTAAGTTAAGTGCAAGTTGTTTAAAAAACGGGAGTGCAATTGTTTCAGCTATTACCTGTAAAAACAGCTAAAGCGGTTTTACTCCCGTTGTCTGCTTAACTTAACGGCATTGGGGGTGAGCCCTTTTATCGGACAGCTTTCTAGGCAATCAAAGGTTTAGCGGTTATTATATGACGTTACGCATATCAATTTTTACAGCTATTTATTGACCTGATTGGCGTAATCTTTATTGGTTTATCTTCTTTCCCGGTTTTTATAGTCGTGTGGTTTGGCGGCTTGGGTGAGGCAGTCGGGTATTAACGGCTAAGCAATCATTTTATATAACTTTAATAATAACAGGAGACACTCATGGCAATATCACTTAGTAAAGGCGGTAACGTTAATCTTAGCAAAGAAGCGCCGGGATTAAATAAAATCGTGGTGGGTTTAGGTTGGGATGCACGCGCTACTGATGGCGCGGCATTTGACCTGGATGCCAGTGCGTTTTTGGTAAAGCTGGATGGCAAGGTTAGATCCGATAGCGATTTTTGTTTTTATAATAATAAAGTGGTTGGCGATGGTGCGGTTCAGCACACCGGTGATAACACAACGGGTGCTGGCGATGGCGACGACGAAACCGTTAAGGTTGAATTGTCTAAAATACCCGCTGACTTGGATAAGGTTGTTTTCGCTGTAACTATTCACGAAGCCGACATCCGTAAACAAAATTTTGGTCAAGTAAATCATGCGTATATTCGCGTGGTTAATGAAGATGGCGGCCAGGAAATTGCCCGTTATGATTTAAGCGAAGATGCTTCAATTGAAACAGCGATGATCTTCGGGGAAATATACCGGGTAGGCACAGATTGGAAATTTAAAGCGGTTGGACAAGGTTTTGCAGGTGGTCTTGGGCCTTTGGCATCCTCTTTTGGCGTTAGTGTTTAAACCAGTAACTGTCTTGTTTTATTCTCTTCACCCCATCCCAATGTTTCCGGGCTATCCTGTCCGGAACCCTGCTGGCGCTCTTTGAGCAAATCAAGCCGCTTTCGGCGTATTTTGTCCGGCAGGTGAGGGCGCTTTTCAACTTAATTTAAGAGTATTCATATTTATGGCTATTAATTTACAAAAAGGACAAAAAATCTCGTTATCCAAAGAATCGGGTGGCGCGTTAAGTAAGGTTGTTATGGGGTTGGGCTGGGATGCTAAAAAAGCCAGCGTAGGCTTATTGAAAGGCATGTTTGGCGGTGGCAGCAGCAGCGCAATTGATTTGGATGCCTCTTGTGTATTATTCAACGAACTGAATGCAGTGGTTGATACCGTTTATTTTGGACAATTAAAAAGCCGCGATGGCAGTATTGTGCATACCGGTGATAATCGTACCGGTGATGGTGACGGAGATGATGAACAAATTGTTGTTGATTTGGATAAGATTCCCGAGTCGGTTAAATCCTTGGTGTTTACGGTTAGTTCTTATACAGGGCAAACGTTTGATACCGTTGAAAATGCTTATTGTCGCATCGTTGATAACAGCAATAAAAATGAAATTGCCCGTTATACCTTAAGTGCGCAAGGTTCGCATACGGCACAAATTATGACCAAGCTGTATCGCCATAACGGTGAATGGAAAATGCACGCGATTGGTGAAAATGGAACCGGTCGAACCATAGCCGATATGTTGCCGCAAATTGTTGTTCATTTGTAATGAGAATTTGGTTTAATCAAACATTTTCAACCATTAGTGCCGTTTTTAGAGATCTTCGTCAGTCAGTTCCGACTGGCGAAGCTACTTTAGTTTGTACTCATTCGCTCGCAACGGCATCGGCTTTTTTGGCTGCTGACGAAAGTTATCTTGAGCCCACAGGGTTAACCGGGCAGGCCTATCTTGAATGGTGTGTTGAGTTTTGTCATCAGCATAACATTGGCTTGTTTTGGCCTGGCAAAGAAGCCGCACTCATTAGCAAGCATCATGTATTATTTCAGGCGATTGGCGTTCAAGTGCTGTCTGTTGCCGATTATGACACACTCACTTTGCTGCATAACAAAGCCGATTTTTACGCCGACTTAAATCCCGATGTCGCTATGATCATGGATTTTATCGCAGTCAATAACAGTGATGAGTTTGACCGTGCGGTGACAACTTTATCGGAAAAACATGAAAGCCTGTGTGTTAAACCTGCGGTATCAGTATTTGGTCTGGGCTTTCGGGTTTTAGATACCAAGCGTGATAGTATTACCCAATTACTCAAGGGTGTTGAATACCAAATTCCTTTGCAAGAGTTGCGACACGGTATGGCTAACACGTCGCAATTTGATACGCTGTTGGTTATGGAGCATTTGGGCGGTCATGAATGGAGCGTCGATTGTGCCGGACGACACGGTGAATTACTGTGTGCCGTACAACGGAAAAAACCGTTGTTGGCGGGGATGGGACAAACTATCGATAATAATGCCGAGATACAAGGCATGGTCATCCGCTTAACCAGCCATTACCGGCTTAACGGATTATTTAACATCCAGTTTAAAGACGGTGTGAATGGTCCTCGTTTATTGGAAATAAATCCGCGTCCTTCCGGCGGTTTTGGTATGGCCTGTTTATCCGGTGCGCATTTGGCTTATATCGCCTTGCAAAGTATTAAAGGCAAAACCATCAGGCAACCGGTTATTCAGTACGGGCTTAAGGTGACTGAGATTAATACGCCGGTGGTGTTGCAAGATTTGTAATAAGGCGATATCCAAAATGAATATACTCTTATAGCGCAGGAGTTTGTTCATTGGCAAAGCGGAAAAACAGGCACGTAGCTGGCTACGTAACTATTTTGACAACGCAGGAAATTAATAAAAAGACCAGCAAGCGGGGCTACTTTTCTCAGAAAATAGCCTAAGTTTTTGTTGCATTTTAATAAAAAATACTTCTGTAACCTAATGTTTTTAGAGTAATCAATGTCAAGAACATTAGCCGGTCTAAAAAATGCCCTTCAATAAAATAAATTTTTTAGTTATTAAATACATCAAACCTATCGAAATGGTCGGTGTACTCATGCGGATTTTCAGTTTCTCGTTGGTGAGTTGGCTGGGTGCAGAAAGTCCTTTCTTTTTTGTCTGGGCTTTTAATACCACCGATGCGGTAATTCTTTCCTGGTGTTCCATTCTTAAAAAAGATAAGGCCTATACCTTGCTGAATGTCTTTTGGATTCTGGTGGGTATCGTGGGTATGCTCAGAGCCAAGGCTTTTTCATTAATGGACTTTAAAATGGCTGTACTGCATGTCTTGGTGCAATTCGCCACCCTTTTCAATTAATAAGCTACCCAATAGCCTCCCATAGAACACACTATGCAAAAAACAGTCACGATCAAATTAGACACCGGTACACTTCAGCTCGATGTAGAACCCGGACACATTCCACTGAAGCGTTTGCTGGGTTTTGCGGCACGAGTCAGCAGTAAACGTAAATTTTTGTTGGTCAGCAAAGTCTTGGGTAAGCATTATCCGGTTTCACCCAAACTCATGAGCTGGTCTTATCGCGCTTTGGCAAGAGCGGTGTTAAAAAAAGGGGTAGGAGACTCTTCATTGTGGATAGGCATGGCAGAAACTGCCACCGGCTTGGGTTATGGGGTATTTGAAGCGGCTTGCCATGAAGGCGTGCAACAGGCTTTGTTTATGCAAACAACCCGTTATCACCTGGATGAAACAGACCGGCTTGAGTTTGAAGAAGCGCATAGTCATGCTACTGACTTTTTTCTGTATTATCCTGAGCATGCGGATTACCGAAAACAATTTGTAAATGCAGAAACCCTGGTATTGATTGATGATGAAATCAGCACGGGCAAAACCTTTTTGCGCCTGATTAAAGCCTATCAAGCGGTTAATCCAGCGGTGCGTAAGGTGTTTATCGTCAGTCTGGTTAATTTCGCACATCCTGATGACCGTGCCGCCTTGGAATCACAAGCAGGGGTTGCTGTGGAGTGGGTGTGTTTCAGACAGGGTTTGTTGCGTTTTGACGATAGTCAAAATGCAGCCATTGATAATATTACTGTTAATGTGTCAGGTAATGGCACCTGTAAAAAACATTTATTGGCTTGGCCGGGGCGACTGGGAATGGCGGCACCGATTAGTTTGGATGCTGATATCGTTGAGCAATTAGTCCAAAGCGGTTTTAACTGCGAGTCCAATGATAGTCGGCCCATTTTGGTATTAGGCACCGGCGAATGCAACGCCCCGGCTTATTTGTTGGGACGGGCGCTGGAAGCTAACGGTTTTAAGGTAAAGGTGCAAAGTACCACACGTTCACCGATTCATCAGGGCAACGATATTGGGTTGGTGTGTCAATTTGAAGACAACTACGAAGACGGCATTCCCAATTTTATTTACAATTTAAATCCGGATGATTATCGCGACATTATTTTGTGTCATGAAACGCCGCTTAATCAAGCATTAACCGACCGACTGCACGCATGGCAAGCCATTAGTGCACGGTTTGAACTTAAACAACCACACTCAAACCATGCAAAGCTACATTTTTTTAGACCTTGATGATACGCTGTTCCAGACCTTGAGAAAGTGTGCCTTGGGTGCTGATGATCCCAAGTTACAGGTTCGGGCTTGCTTGCCTGATGGCACACCCAATTCTTACGCGACCCACAAGCAACAATGGTTGTGGCATTGGCTGACCTTAGGTTTTAAAATTGTGCCGGTTACCGGACGGGACGGCCATGCTTTTAATCGCGTTATGTTACCTTTTCAGGAAGAAGTGGTTTTGAATCATGGTGCCGTTATTCTGGATAAAGACCGTACGATTGATCGTGTTTGGATGGCCGGCATGATGAAAGCCTTACCGAAATATCATGATAAGTTACTCGAAGTATGGGCCGAAGTTGAGGGCTATTGCCAGCGCTTTAGCGGTTTTAAAACCCACTTGGTTAATGACTTTGAAGTAACGTGGTATGGTGTCATCAAGCATGTGGACGGGACTGAAACGGTATTAAAAACAGTGCTGGACAGCATTATTAAAACGCATCCGCATATTCTGGACGGCAGTTTGTATTGGCATTTAAATGGCAATAATCTGGCGGTATTACCCAAGATTATCAACAAGGAAAGTGCTGTCCGTTATTTGATTAATGGCTACAAACAGCAACATCCCGAATTAGTGACTTTTGGGGCGGGCGACAGTAACACCGATGCGCCTTTTATGGGGCTGTGTGATTACGCGTTAATTCCAAAAAATACGCAGTTGTATCAATCGTTGGTTTTTGCTTAATGAAAAACAAGCTACCATTTACCGGCAGTTACACGCCTGACGATGTACAGTTTTTGTTAAAACCGATGACGCTGGTTGATACGCCGGTACATCTTAAAGAAGCGTTGATTCAATCCGGTCAAAAACATTATTCCCAAATGCTGACCCACGAATCCTTGCCACCGGCTGACTATTTGCCCTTGTTTTATCGGGCCATGACCTTAAATCAGGATCGTATGTCTGAGCATTTGCTGTTGTTGGCGGAGGGTATTCTGGCGACACGTCCGCAAGGCATTACCTTGGTGTCGTTGGCTCGCGCAGGAACACCGGTTGGGGTGTTGCTCAAGCATGTTTTAAAGCGTCATTTTAATGTCGACGTTGAACATTACTCTATTTCTATTCTTAGAGATGTCGGTATAGACTCAAATGCTTTGCGTTATATTTTACAAAATCACACGTCGGAGTCGTTGGTTTTTGTTGATGGCTGGACAGGAAAAGGCGTTATCGCACGGCAATTGGCAACTAGTTTACAGGCTTTTGCAGTCAGTGACGGCATCCTTATTCCGCCTGAGTTATATGTGTTAACCGATTTGTCAGGGTGGGCAACGGTTGCGGCGGCTTCAGAAGATTATTTAATTCCTTCCTGCATTTTAAATGCCACCATATCGGGTCTGGTGAGTCGGTCCGTTTATGACCCACACACCGCCAGCCCTACTGATTTTCATGGCTGTCTTTATTATGAGCAGTTTGCCGAACACGATTTATCGACTTATTTTATCGATACAATACTTGAACGCGTGGCTGTTATAAGGCCTGCTTTTGGCGGTCGATTTACCGATCATTCGGGTCATTGCCAACAATTACAAACGACTTCGCTAGCGTTTTTACACTGGGTTGCCGAAGGTTACGGCATTACCCATTACAACTATATTAAGCCCGGTATTGGTGAAGCAACGCGGGTATTATTGCGTCGTGAAGCACAGTTATTGTTGTTACAGGATTTGGATTGTGAAGCGACTCAACATTTGCGCTGGTTAGCCGAGTCCAAATCAATTCCGATCGCGGTTTATAAAGATTTACCGTACCGTGCAGTCGCGTTAATTAAAGAGATTGAATTATGAGTCAGAAATTAAAGTCGTTTTCACCTTGGATGTTGGGGGCGCCGCTTTATATGCCGGGAAATCGCCGCGACATTATGGAAATCGCCAATGGCGAAAAGTATTCCATGTTGCGCTCAATGATTTTTTGTACAGAGGATGCAATATCAAAGTCTGAGGTGGATAGCTGTGTGCGCCATATTGGCTTATGCTTGCAAGGCTTTAGAGAGTCTTCCTGTCGATTCAGGTTTATTCGCGCCAGAAATCCGGAAATTTTGGCGCGTTTGTTGGAGCTTCCCGATATTGAAAAAGTGGATGGCTTTGTACTGCCAAAGTTTACCGAAGACGTATTTCATGCGTATTTTGATCAATTGCAGGGCACGACTTTTAAGGTTATGCCCACGCTTGAAACCAAAGAGGTTTTTGATGTTAATGCCATGACGGCACTGCGTCAGGTTTTGTTGCAGGATGATATTGCAAAGCGCGTGTTGATGCTTAGAGTTGGCGGTAATGACTTGATGAATCTTTTAGGTATTCGTCGACCTCGCTCTTTCACAATTTATGAAACGCCGTTGGGTAATGTGATTTCACAACTGGTGACTATTTTTAAACCTTATGGCTTTTCACTGTCCGCACCCGTGTTTGAGTATTTGGATGATTCGACTACTTTACAAAAAGAAATGAAGCTGGATTTGGCCTATGGTTTGCTGGGCAAAACTGCTATCCATCCTACACAAGTTCCCACCATTGAAGCGGCCTACGCAGTTGATATTGAAGATTATGAGATGGCGCTTAGTTTAAGTGACACAGAAGCGCCGGCGGTTTTTAGAATGTACGATGCTATGTGTGAAGTGGCAACCCATCAAAATTGGGCAACCGATATTATTAATCGCCAACGCTGTTATGGCATTAAAGATGCCTTGTTATTAAAAGAATACGCTGAGTTGTCTGTTTAAAGATTTAAAAATGTTAAAATGATAGTAATTACTTAGCCGTTAAAAAATAGAACACAGATGAGACGGATTTGACTGATAGACACGGATAAGGGACGTTTCTTAATCTTATGAAATCCTTATAATCAGTGTCATCCGTGTTCCATGAGCTTAGGAATGCGCATGAAATAACTTAGGCATCTTGCTCCCTCTCCCTCTGGGAGAGGGTTGGGGTGAGGGGATATAAATGGTTAAGTTATTTCATGCACGATCCTTAGCCAATAGCTACTGAGTAGTTACCAATAATAGCCGGTAAATTTAAAACACCATACCTAAAACCAGGAGAGTACACATGAGTTTCGATAGTTTTCTTAGCCAACTTAAGTCCAAAGCCAATGAATTAAAAACAGAGGCCTTGAAATATAAAAACAAGGATTTTTTAAATGCAGCGATGGCGGGTTCCGCTCTGATTGCCATGGCTGATGGCAGCATCAGTTCTGAAGAAAAACAAAAAATGATCAAGTTTATCGAAAGCAATGATGCGCTGTCGATTTTTACCACCAGTGATGTTATTAAAGCGTTTCAGGATTTTGTTGGCCAGCTGGAATTTGATAAAGACATCGGTGAAGCCAAAGCTTATCAAGCAATAGGCAAAATGAAATCCAACACCGAAGCCTCACGTTTGTTGGTTCGGATGATTATTGCCATTGCCTCGTCTGATGGTCTTTTTGATAACGATGAAAAAAAGATAGCCATCAAAATAGCCAAAGAATTAGGTATTAATCCGTCTGAATTTGAATTGTAAGTGGTCATAGAAATACATAAAAAACTTTTGTAACAATTACCACTCATTTGCAGATTATAACGCACTTAATCTGTGAATGAGTGCAAGCCCCACCGAGAATGTGTTGATTTTTAGTTGGGTCTGACCGCCAGCTTACGACCCATAACTGCCTGTCGACTATGATTTTACGCTTCCCTAAACCGGACAGTT
>JBAXUR010000076.1:0-15630 GCA_037129595.1 Methylococcaceae bacterium
GCATTCTGGAAAAATTTGCAATAGGCAGATAGAACTATTATGGCCCTACAAAATGCTAAATAACACTAAAACTCAGTTGCCTTGATAGAAAATCAATGACTTACACATGATTCTAGGCTTGGTTTTAGCTAAATTTGGAGGGATGGTGTTAAATATGGGCTAAGTAGTCGAGTCGCCTGAGGGTACTAAACCCGGTTACAACTGAAGCTCCGAGACGGAACGCGAGAGCGACCTGAAAAATCCGTGCAGAGAAGGAAAATAGCTGATACTCAATCTTCAAGTTTTTAATTCTTGATTTCGGGGGATTCAGCGATAACAAGCATTAGGCCGGAATAAGACCACCCAAGCGTAGCGCGTGGTGGCGTTTCCGGCACACTCGTTAATCATGCCGGAAACGCTTGTTCTCGCTTACGCTTGAAAAGCCTTATTACGGCCTACCTCTATTGGCCGTTATCTTGCTGGTTATCTAGTATCTATAAAGTCAAGGTAAGAAAACTTGAAGATCGAGTGATAATTTCATCGGCTATGAATAAAATCACTAAACTGTTGTTACAAAACCATTCATGGCCAACCCGGATTGTCAGCTAAACGAAGGTATTGGAAAATACTTTAACGTATAAATTTTTTCCTGATTCTGCCTAAATTTTCCGTGCTTGTTTTTGCCCGAGCGCAGCCTCAGAAACAACGGCTTTACCATCAGCGCTATAGCTGATGCGCTTGGTCTCTCCGGTTTCGGGCAGTTTTGCAAAATCTGCCCGATCATGGGTGATATATTGCCCTTTCCCGACTTGTTGATACACCGTCGTTTTATCTGCATACAAGATAACGCCTGCATGTTCTTTGGTTTTATCCGCTTGGTTTGCCGTATAAATATTGTAGATTCCGGGCTTAACGCCCCTGGCCTTTTCAACCTTGACATTGCGCCACTGACCTTGGTCTTCTTGCTGCATTGAGCACTGGCCGTTCATTACAAGTAAACGTTGTTTCATGCCTAACCCTCTAAAATCGCAGTCAGCTGAACATCACGTAAGGCCGCTTCAAATTCGTAGCCATCGTCTTCATATTTTAACCACGCAACCCCCTCTGCTGTTGGCCTACGGTCCAGCATTAGCCGTGCACCCCGATGATTATGCAAAACCTTCACAATCGCTTTTTTAAACTTGCCAGGGTCTGTCGGGTGTCCTGCGTTTTTACCACCGCTTATCTCAGCTAAGCTAAACTCCCCATCGGTGTTAGCACTATCAGCAAAGGCTGCGGTATCAATGCTGGAGTGTCTGGCATCCTGAGCAGGCCCAAATTCCCCTCCTGCGTATAAATCACTATCGCCACCGGGCATATCGAAGGTCTGTTCACTTTCTTCGGCTTTTTGGGCCAGATAAATGCGTAGATACTTCATGGAACCGCGAGTAAATTCCTGGCTTTCATCACTGACCCAGGTATCGACTTCCTCAGGATGATTGTGATGCAACTGCACCAATTCATAGATAATGGTCACATCGGTAATTCGGTTATTACGAAAAGCCGTAGCGATCGACTTGGGCAATTTTAATAGGGAGGAGTATTGCGTCACATACCCGGCCGTTTTGCCAATGCTCTCCGCTATTTCTTTTTTTTTCATGCCTCTTTTAAGAAATTCGCCAATAGCCGTGGCAATCTCTAACGGGGTATTCCCCTCACGAAGCAAATTTTCTGTGAGTTGATCGGTTCTTGTGTAATCATTATCGATATGGGCGGGTATGGTCTTTTTACCGGCCATTTTCGAGGCTCTAAATCGACGCGCACCATGATTGATAATGAAACGGCCCGGTTGTTCCGGATGAATGTGTACCGAAATGGGGGTTTTTACCCCGCGCCGGGTAATTGACTTAGCCAACTCGTTTAATTTTTCTTCTGAAAAGCCCGGATTATCTTCGCGTCTCGGTTGCTGTGGATCTTCATCAAGCAAACCGAGATCTAAATCAAGCAGTTCTTTTTTGGAAGTGGCTACTGGATCGGCCGGCGTAGCGAGCCGGGAGGCTGAAGCGCTAAAGGCACTTACACCAGGACTGGACTGTGGTTTGTCTTTTTTTTTTGCATTGTGCATGTCATTGCTCTCCATGTTGTTATCACTGTAATCGGCTAAAGCCCTTAGGGTTGTGACGGCTTTGCGGGTGCCGGTTTGCGTAATCCCTGCTCAGCAAAATCGAATGCCAGGGGTGCCCACTTAGCGGTTTTACCTGTTCCCTCTTTTAGGTTGGCGGTTACCCAGGTGTTCATTTGTTACTGCTTTGGGCTGCTTTTTCCCATTGCTTTACGATGAATGCGAGGTGTTCTGGCAGAACCGCCGTAACTTCCACAAACTTGTCCGGGATATTGAGCGCCTTTAGATGAATTTTCCAAACCCGGCTCACAATCTGTGACACCGCTCCCCGCGTGATATGCTTCGCTCTGGCGTAGTCTGATTGGGATTTTCCGTCTACCAAAACACCCTCCGCAATCTCCAGGGTGCTTTCTCCCATCGTTAAACTGCGGGTTGCTTGAATGAATTGATCTCTAGTCATGCGTTTCATTAATAATTCCATGGAGAGCTATATAAACCTAGCTTAATGCCAGGTTTTTGAAAAATGGAGGAAACCCGTCATTACGAACTAATTTAGCTAAACATTATACCAAGTCAATCCGTTTAGCGGCTAAATCTTTTCAAAATGACTTGGGTCTATATAAATAAACAAACAATGATAGGAGAATGTACAAAACGCCATGTATCGATGCCTGGAGAGTCGCGTGGATTGCCGGTGTGTTTGAATAATAAAGCGCTCTTAAAAACTGGAAAACTACATCCATTGCCGCTAGCCAATTAAGCAAAGGCCAAAACAGGCCCAAAAATAACCATACCAGTCCAATAGTCCAGGACAGCAGCCTTTTCCACCCGGCAATTCCAGTTGATTTTATAGAACCCTTTTGGGTATTAAAAGCATCGTCAGAATGCACGATATTGATAGATGCAGTTCGCGCGTGCCGAGGAAACTGATAAAGTTTTGCTGATTTCTGTTTCATTTTTACCGCCTATAGACTTGGATGTTTGGTATCCTGTCAGTATTAAACCAACATTTTACCAAACAAACATAAAAATTCTTTTCATGAGTTTGGCACCATCACTGACCCGGTTTTTATTGAGGGTATCGTTACCTGTTTACGATTAGCCAATAGAGTCCGCGAATTGGTTTTCAGTAAAACCGTGAACAAGAGAAGCCTTATGATTAAAGAAAGATTTAAAAAAAGATTAAAAAAAGATTAGCTGATTTTTTCGAAATCCTGAAGCCCATGCCGCATAAGGGCTACAGGCTATTTTAATCATTTTTTTTGTGCCCCGTATCCCGTCAATGCCGTGTCTCGTATCCCGTGAATAGCGTGCCCCGTATCCCGTGGAATCTGTGCCTCGTATCCCGTCATGTGTGCCCCGTATCCCGTGTACTTGTGTCTCGTATCCCGTGCTTTTGTGTCCCGTATCCCGTGCCAATAATGTCCCACATAGCGTGCTTGTGTCTCGTATCCCGTGCAAGGGGTAGGCGGCATTCTGTGTTTATTGACTGATCAGGTAACGCTGTTGCGAGGGTGTGGGCGGTTTATTGATGATGACATGATCGCCCTCAAAAGCAAAGCCCATGATAAACGCTATTTTTTTGAGTTCGTTTAAGGCGGCAATCAACTTCCTTTTGAAACCTCTAATTTCTTTATTACTGCTGCCGCTAAACGAGCGGATGGTCTCTATTTTGATAGGATACGGCTTGGCATGCGTTGCCAAATAGCCGTGCAGCCATAGCGCTAACGGTTTTCCCCGTAATAACTGCCGGTCTTGCCAATCAATGGCCGTCCAACCGCCCTCGTAGAAAGTGAGTATCTTGGGGTTGAAAATAACCACATAACGACCACTCTCATCATCACGCATAAACTCCAACAAACTCCCGCCATAGGTTTTCCGTTCCTGTTGGTTGGTTAATTCAACCCCGCAACCCATGAGCCGCGCAAACGAATTTTTTAACCATTCATGCTCGCTTTTCCCCGTTTTTCGGCCGAGCGCCTTTAAAAAACCATACACGGAAAATTCGCAACGCGTGCCTAACGGATGGAGCCTTGCCAAATGTAAAGCCTGCTCCCAAACATCAAGGTCTGACTGGTCTAACTGAATGCCTGTAAAACGAATTTGCAGGCCTTTCTGACAAGCTAACAGCTCGCGCTGAAATACCGCCCTGTTTTTACCTTGTACGGCGGCAAATAATGCCCCGCGCAAAACCGGGTTGGGTATCCCTCTCGCCGGATCCGGCCAGAGGGGAAGGTGATAAACCTTACTATCCCTTGCTCGGGCAGAAGCCTGCTTGCCTAAATTAGCGATCCGTTGTTGAAAGGCGATGTCACTCAGGCTCATGGGAACACTGCACGGTCATTGGGGGGTTATTGATGAGGGCAACTAACACATTAATTATTCCAACAGGGATCATTAGTCATTGCATGCACTTTATTTGATAACGGGTGAGAGGCGTTGCTTACTACACTTTCAGCACTAACAGCACTAACAGCACTAACAACCTTAGTTAATAAATATCATTATATCGAGTTATTATATTAATGGATAGTATCGACTATTCTATTTATCGAGTCAATCAAATGTCAGAAAAAATCCGTTCTGCAAAATAGGCAAAAAACCCTTTATACTATCCGGAGCAAAATAATGAACGTCGCCAATTCCCTAGCCATGCTAAGGAAAATGGTTTATCAAATCGATAAAAAATTTAGCCGCTTAATTTCCCGGGCCATCAATAACACATGTATAACCACATATTTTTTACCAATATCCTCCGAATACTGGATGAGAAGGGGATCACAAAAGAACAACTCTCAAAAATATCGGGGGTATCCATGGGCTTCATTTGTGATTTAACCAACGGAAAAAGCAATCCGTCTTTACGGATTATGGAACAGATAGCCGATGCGCTGGATACGCCTTTGCCCGCGCTGCTTGAAGAAACAGACCTGGACAGACAATCATTAGAGGCCTTAACGGGTGGTAAACTCAGAGGCCTGGCGGAAGGCTATGAGCGCGTTTCTTTAATACTGCCGTCTCATCAAGCCTTCATCGCCAGACAATGGGCAAAAGAGGCTAAGGAACAGCTAAAGAAAAATTGAGCCAAAAACGTATAAAATAGCGCTGTATAAACCAATCGCGATTAGAGCCATCACCCCGCTAATGCACCGCAGTAATCCGCCCGCGCGTTTTGCTCTTTCCCGTCATGCGGGTGACCGTGATTTCTGGGCGCCGGAAAAATTGTCTAAAACGCGCTGGTAGCCTCATGATGCCAATCACCGCTTCTTGTGAGAGGCCGATGCTGTTTGAGCATCTCCATAAACTTAACAAAAATGATCTCTGGGTGCTTGTTCGCGTTTATCCAGAGTGCTGGCCAATCACTCATCTGGATTCCCCTGCTCCCAAAGCCGCATCGATAACACGCAAATAAATCAGCTTATTAAGCAGGCGTTCAGCTTAAAGTTTATAGGATTGCGGGATAACTCAACAAAAAGCCTCTCGAAACTCCTAAAAACCAACAAGCGTTTATAGCAATCCCCATAATCCTGCCAGCCTGCTCAATTTTGGCTTATCGCTATTCGATAACTTGCCTGCTAATAACAGCAGTTGCATAAAGGTCGGTAACCCGCCTTACCGTCTTCTTACATTAAGATTAGATTAAAAAAATAATATTATCGATATATAGTCTACTATTACATCAAACCACTCAGCAAACGATGACTCGATATGCCGAACTTATCTCAGCAAGACGATCAAGTGCAGGACTCTGTAAAGGCACGCGCCAAAATCAAACTGGAGCGTGATCTTGGCCCAGACATTATGGCGGCTCTCGCCGATCCAAAAACCGTCGAAATTATGCTGAATGCCGATGGCAAGCTCTGGCAGGAACGGCTCGGCGAAAAGATGCGGCCGATAGGCACTCTATCGGTAAGCCGCAGCGAATCGATTATTAAGACAATTGCGGGCTTCCACGGCAAAGAAATTACCAAGGGCAGACCCCTTATAGAATGCGAACTGCCCCTCGATGGCTCCCGCTTTGCCGGGCAATTTCCCCCTATCGTGCCGGCCCCCACCTTTGCGATTCGAAAAAAAGCGGTCGCCATTTTCACCCTGGATCAATACGTCGCGGCCGGCATCATGACTCCGGCACAGTTAGCCGTCATTGAAGCCGCCGTCAACCAGCACCGGAACATTCTAGTGACCGGCAGTACCGGCTCGGGTAAAACCACCTTAGTCAACGCCATCATCAACCACATGGTCTTCATTGACCCCACCGAGCGCATCGTCATCATCGAAGATACCGGTGAAATTCAGTGCGCAGCTGAAAATTTTGTCCAGTACCACACCACGCTCGACATCACCATGACGCTATTGCTCAGAACGACCCTCCGCATGCGCCCGGACCGGATACTGGTGGGTGAGGTGCGCGGGCCGGAAGCCTTAGACCTGCTGATGGCCTGGAATACAGGACACGAGGGCGGCGCGGCAACCCTCCATGCCAATAATGCCCGGGCGGGACTGGCCCGACTGGCAATGTTGATCAGTATGCACCCGGACTCCCCCAAACAGATTGAACCGTTGATTGGCGAGGCGGTGCACTGCGTTATTCATATCGCCAGAACCCCGGAAGGTCGTCGCGTCGCGGAAATAGTAGAAATACTTAGGTTTGAAGACGGCCAATACCTCACTCAAACGGTAGGAGCATAAAAAATGAAGGTAGACCATTTTATTAAAACGTCGTGGTTGTTGCTGTTAATGCTGTGGATCATTAACCCTGAAATCGCAGAAGCCTCGGTGGGGACGGGCGGTGGCTTGCCCTACGAAACCTGGCTCACCAGTTTGCAAAATTCGGTGACCGGTCCGGTCGCCTTCACACTCTCCATCATCGGCATTGTGGTGGCCGGGGGCGTGCTGATTTTTGGCGGCGACCTCAATGGCTTTTTCAGAACCCTGATATTTATTGTCCTGGTCATGGCCTTACTGGTCGGCGCACAAAACATTATGTCAACCTTATTTGCCAGAGGCGCCGTCATTACACCATCGACACAGGGTGATACAGCCACTGCTGTCGTCGTGACCCGCACGGGTGTTAACCCCTAATGGCGCTCCGGACGATACCTGTTCGGCGGGCAGGTAACAGACCCAATCTGTTTATGGGTGGAGATCGCGAGTTGGTGATGTTCACCGGACTGATCGCCTTTGCACTGGTCTTCAGTGCCCAAGAACTCAGGGCAACCCTCTACGGCATGATCCTGTGGCTGGGTTCGCTCTACCTGCTAAGACTGATGGCCAAGGCCGATCCCCAAATGCGCGTTGTTTATCTTCGCCATCGTCGTTACCAGCGCTATTACCCGGCACAAAGTACGCCGTTCAGAATAAACACGAGCAGTCAGGGGCACCAGTACCGATGATAGAAACACTGACTTGGCTTATTGCAGGGTGTGGCATCGCGCTGGTCGTGATGCTGCTGTCGCTCATTGCCAAGGCGAATAAAGACCGAAAGTTAAGCAAACATCGCTCAAAAGCGGCCAGCGTTGCTGACTTGCTCAATTATGCAGCCGAAGTGGAGGATGGCATCATTGTTGGCAAAGATGGCTCCTTTATGGCCGCGTGGCTCTATACGGGAGACGACAAGGATAGCAGCACAGAGCAAGAGCGTGAGTCGGTTTCGGCACGCATTAACCAGGCCTTAGCCGTTCTTGGCAACGGCTGGATGATTCATGTCGATGCGGTGCGAAGACCGGCGCCCGCCTACGCTGAACGCGGCTTGTCCGCCTTCCCCGATGCCATTACTGCGGCCATAGATGAAGAAAGACGGCGGCTGTTTGAAGGCCTGGGGACGATGTACGAAGGCTATTTCGTGTTGACCCTCACGTATCTGCCACCGTTGTTAAACGAACGCAAATTTATTGAGTTGATGTTCGAGGACGATGCAAAGGCACCTAACAACAAGAGCCTCACCCGCGATCTGCTGGGCCATTTTACGCGCGAATGTCACAACATCGAAACGCGCCTCTCATCCGCACTTAAATTAACCCGCCTGAAAGGCAGTAAAATGGTCACCGAGGCCGGTGCAACCGTCACCCACGATGATTTCTTGCGCTGGCTACAGTACTGCATTACCGGCATTAATCAACCCATCCAGTTACCCACCAACCCCATGTACCTGGATTGCCTTATCGGAGGTCAGGAGCTGTGGGCCGGGGTTATACCCAAAATAGGCCGTCACTATATTCAGGTCGTCGCTCTCGGTGGCTTCCCGCTAGAATCGACGCCCGGTATGTTAACCGCACTGGGAGAATTACCCATTGAGTACCGCTGGTCGTCACGGTTCATCTTTATGGAACCCCACGAAGCGTTAAAGCACCTGGAAGTGTTCAGAAAAAAATGGAAGCAAAAAATTCGCGGCATTTTTGACCAGGTGTTTAACACCCACGCAGGGCCGATCGACCAGGATGCGTTAGCCATGGTTGAGGACGCCGAAGCCGCCCTGGCCGAAGTCAATAGCGGCGTGGTTGCACAAGGCTATTACACGAGCGTGGTCATCCTCATGCACGAGGATCGTCAAGTGCTTCAGGACTGTGCCCGGCGCGTCGAAAAAGCAATTAACGCCACCGGGTTTACCGCCCGCATTGAAACCATCAATACCCTGGATGCCTATTTGGGCAGCTTGCCGGGGCACGGTGTTGAAAACGTGCGGCGACCGCTGCTCAATACCATGAACCTGGCCGATCTCGTGCCGACCAGCACGATCTGGACGGGACGCGTCGACGCGCCTTGTCCGATGTACCCGCCTTTGGCGCCCGCCCTGATGCACTGTGTGACCCAGGGCTCGACCACTTTCCGCTTGAATCTGCACGTTAACGATCTTGCGCATTCCGTGGTGTTTGGCCGCACTGGCTCAGGCAAATCGACCTTACTGGCGCTCATCGCCGCCCAGCTACGGCGCTACCCCAACATGACCCTCTATGCGTTCGATAAAGGCCTGTCTTTATACCCGCTCACCGCCGCCATCCGGGCCAGCACCCAAGGGCTTAGCGGCCAACACTTCACCGTTGCCGGTGACGATGACCAACTCGCCTTTTGCCCGCTGCAATTTCTCGAGACCCGCGCGGATAGAGCCTGGGCGATGGAATGGATTAATACCATTCTGGCCTTAAACGGTCTGGTCACCACGGCCGCACAGCGCAATGACATCGCCAGCGCCATCGTCAATATGGAAAAGAACCAAGCGTATACGCTCTCCGAGTTTTCCGTCACTGTTCAGGATGAACAGATTCGTGAAACCATCAAAAATTACACGGTGGATGGCGCCATGGGCCATCTCCTGGATGCTAAAACCGACGGGTTGAGTTTGTCCGATTTTACCGTCTTTGAGATCGAGGAGTTGATGAACCTGGGCGATCGTTACGCACTGCCGGTATTACTGTATTTATTCCGGCGCATTGAGCGGTCCTTGCAAGGTCAACCGGCGGCAATACTCCTGGACGAAGCCTGGCTCATGCTGGGCCATCCCGTGTTCCGCGAGAAAATCCGGGAATGGCTAAAAGTGTTACGCCGGGCTAATTGCTTTGTGCTGATGGCGACCCAAAGTCTGACTGACGCGGCCAACTCGGGCATCTTTGATGTCATTATCGAGTCCACGGCCACCAAGTTACTGCTGCCCAATGTTTACGCCCGGGATGAGGACACCGCCAACCTGTATAAACGCATGGGGCTTAATACCCGGCAAATCGACATGCTCGCAACGGCCATTCCAAAACGGCATTACTACTATCTGTCGGACTATGGCCGCAGGCTTTTTGATCTGGCCATTGGCCCGCTGACCCTGGCTTTTGTCGGGGTCTCCGACAAAGACTCCTTAGCGCTCATCAGGCAACTGGAGTCGCTGCACGGACATGGCTGGGTGGGCGAATGGCTTGCGCTAAAAAACTTACGACTTGAAGATTATCAGGTATAGCAACATGATATTAAAGAAGAAAAAAACAGCAGCAGCAATCAGTGATCCACGGCGCAGCCACGAACAACTGTCGGGCGGCCGTCGCCTGGGTGAAAATGAAAACCCCTATTTGTCGGCAAGACGCACCTGGAACGATCACATGCAAACGGTGCTGTCGTCACGGCAAGCCTGGCAAATCATGGGTATCCTGTCCTTACTGGTGGCGCTGGTCGGTGTGGCCGGCATGATCCACATCGGCCAACAATCAAAATTTATACCTTATGTGATACAAATCGATAAGTTGGGGCAAGCCGCCGCTGTCTCGATCGCCGATAAAGCCACTCCCGCCGACCCGCGGGTGATAGCCTCGGCTCTCTCCGCCTGCATCGCGAATGCACGCCTGGTGACGCCCGATGTGGTGTTGCAACGCAACGCGGTATTTGCCGTCTACGCGATGTTACCGGCGAACGCGCCGGCCACGCAAAAGATGACCGAATTTTACAATGCCACCGAGGCATCCAGTCCGTTCAAACGTGCCACCCAGGAAATGGTCAGTACTGAAATCAGCTCGGCCATGGCACTGACCCCGGAAACCTGGCAAGTCGACTGGCTGGAAACGACACGGGATCGACAAGGGGTTATGAAAGGCCGACCGGTACCCATGCGTGCCATGATAACTATTTTCATCGCAGCACCCACGTCTGCCACGACCGAAGAGCAATTGCGGCAAAACCCGATGGGTATTTTCATTCGGGATTTTTCGTGGTCAAGACAGCAACAAACCAATTAATGCTTAATACTTAAATATTAAAGGCACCCCGTATGAATAAGCACCTAGCTGCAACCGTAGTCACAGTCCTGCTCGCCACAGGGCAGGCATCGGCTAATCAGGATCAGGATATGGCCGAGTTGTATTTCTCGGATAAGAACCCGGTTTTAACCCGGCAGGAAAAACAGGCCATGGCGATTGCCAATAAGTGGAAAGGCCACAATGCGCTCGGCATGGCACCGACCTCAGGAAAAAACGGCGTGGTCACGTACCTGTTTGGGGCTCAACAACCCAGTGTCGTCTGTGCCGTGTTGCAAGTCTGTGATGTGGCCTTGCAGGCCGGCGAACAGGTGAATTCGATCAACCTGGGAGATACCGCCCGGTGGACCATTGAGCCGGCCATTACCGGCAGTGGTGCCAATGAAGTCCAACACCTGATCATAAAACCGATGGATGTCGGTCTGGAAACCTCGTTAGTGGTGACCACAGACCGTCGTGCCTATCATATCAGGTTACGCTCACACCGAACCGACTACATGCCGCAAGTGATGTTTGCCTACCCGGATGAAGACCAGGCCAAATGGGATGCCTACCGTAACCACTCCCTAAAGGAACGCCAGGACAAGACCCTGCCACAAACCGGCGAATACCTGGGCGACCTCGATTTTGCGTATGAAATAACCCCCAACGGTGCTATCGCCTGGACACCTCTCAGGGTTTTTAATGACAAGCAAAAAACCGTCATCCAAATGCCCGAGGCCATGGCGCAATCAGAAGCGCCTACTTTACTGGTGGTGCGTCGGGAAGGCGGGGTTTTCGAAGACGATGAAACCGTGCAGGTTAACTATCGCATACAAGGCAACCGTTATATTGTCGATACGGTTTTTGATTCGGCCATTCTTATCGCCGGCGTGGGCGGAAATCAAGACGCAGTGGCGATAAAAAGGGTGAAAAAATGAACCGACTATTAATCACAGCATGCTTTCTAAGCGGCTTATCGAGCTGCGCTATGATTCAAAACGAACGAAACGTACTTTTTATGGCGCAGGTGCCAGCTGAACTGAGCAATAGTCTGGCAGCCGATGCCATCAAACAATTACAAACCCTGTATCCGCCCGCACAAACAAAATTCAACATCGGCCAACCGGTGCCTGAAACTGATAGTTTCGGCACCGCACTGGTGTTGCAGCTGCGTGAAAAAGGCTACGCCGTGCAAACCTATGCCCCCACCCAACCTGCAACAGCAGTGGCTGGACTAAGCACCCTCTATACGGTCGACAAACCCGCATCCAGCGGGTTCGCAGGACTGTATCGGGTGCAGTTGACAGTCGGCAAAGCCATCTTGACCCGCGCCTACACGGCCGGAAATAACACGGCTGTCCCCGCCGGTGCCTGGGCAAAAATGGAGTAAATCATGCAGCAGCAATCGACTGAAAACGAAGACACCATGTCGCCGGCACTGTCACCCGGCGAAGCCTCGGAAAGAAGCGGAGTCAGGCGCGTCAACAACCTGCCCCTCTATCTGGTCGGCGGTGCCACACTCACCTTCTTGGTCATTATGGTATTGGTCGCGGCAGATCGCGCCGCTAAACAGAACAAAGTCGGTGACAAAACCGAGCAAGAGCAGGTTGTCAATACCAGTAGGGCCGCAAATGAAATTGCCGGTAACTACCTCAGCGGCCTCATACCGACAGCAACGAAGCCTTTGGAAATACCGCCGCTACCGATGACTTCAGAAGCACCGGCCTTGACCGTGGCAAGGCCAACCAGCCTGGATGCGCCGCCACTACCGCCGAACCCAGTTAACCAACCGAACCAGCCGCCCACACCCGAAGCGGATTTAGCGGCGCGTATCCGGCAAGTTAAATTGCAACAATTTGAAGAAGCGGTTAAAGCGAAAACGACGGTCAGCATGGTAGCGCCACGCAGTCCGGGCTCGGCACCCGTTGCCTCCGATAAGTTGTCGGCACAACAAGCATTGCTGGCACAACAAATGGCAGCGAACCAGACAACAGAAACCGATCCGATAACCGCCTACAAAAAACGTCTCGCACAACTAAAAGCCACCGGCATTATTAATGGCGGGGGCAGTGCAGAAACAACAACACCACAGCTGATGAACACGGCGGCATCAGGTGAGGACAAGAATAACATCAACCAGTATGCAAACACGGGACAAGGCGATCGCTGGCGCTTGGACTCGAAACCGGAACCGCCTCATTCACCGTATGAATTAAGAGCGGGCTTTGTCATACCCGGTACGCTGATATCCGGAGTCAATTCACAATTGCCCGGCCAGATTATGGCGCAAACGTCGCAGGATGTCTTCGATACCGCCACCGGCAAATACAAGTTGTTTCCACAAGGCTCCCGCTTGGTAGGCACCTATTCCAGCGAAGTCGCTTACGGGCAAGCGCGGATACTGGTTGCATGGCAACGACTTGTCTTCCCCGATGGCAAAGCCATGGACATCGGCGCCATGCCAGGCGCTGACGGCGCAGGCTATGCCGGTTTCAAAGACCAGGTAGACAACCACTATCTACGCATCTTTGGTTCAGCGTTGTTAATGTCGGCCATCACCGCAGGTGCGGCTTATAGCCAACAAAACCAAACTACCGGCAGCGTGTACGCACCCAACGCACAAAGCACCTTGAGCAGTGCTTTAGGCCAACAACTGGGGCAAGCGACCGTACAAATGATTACCAAAAACATGAATATTGCCCCCACGCTGGAAATTAGGCCGGGTTATCGGTTTAACATCCTGGTGACCAAAGATTTAACGCTCAGCAAACCTTACGAAGCATTTGATTATTGAAGGAGAAAGCAATGAAAACGCTAAAACTCTCAGTGACTAAGTCAGTAACAAAGATAATTACTGTTATCTTGGTCTGCTTATCGTCACCGACGCCATCCTTTGCCGGCATCCCTGTTATTGATAGTACCAATCTATCGCAAAATGCCTTGTCGGCAACAGAAGAAATTGCGCAAACGCTTAAGCAGGTACAGCAATACTCTACCCAGTTGTCGCAGTATTCTACGCAATTGCAGCAATACTCGAATATGATGCAAAATACCGCAGTGCCCACCTCATTTACGTGGGCTAACGCATCACAAACCATAGCCGGATTGTCCCATACCCTCAATACCTTGTCCGGTTTCCAGAGCCAATTTGGTTCACTCGACAATTATGTGAACACCTACCAAAATCAAAACCACTATGCGAATTCTGCCTGTTTCAATAGCATTGCCTGTACGCCCGGTGCATTAGCCAATCTGAACAATACGCTTAAACTGGGTTCACAAGCGCAGCAAACAGCGAATGCCGCCGAAATACAAGCCATCGCCAGCCAACAAACCGCCTTGCAAACCGATGCGGCGACGCTTCAAACGCTGCAAGCCAACGCACAAAGCGCATCCGGACAGATGCAAGCCATTGGTTATGCCAATCAGCTTGCCGGCAATCAGGCGAACCAACTATTGCAGTTAAGGGCTCTACTGATAGCCCAACAAACGGCAGAAGCCACGCGCAATCAAGTCATGGCGGATCGTGAGGCTCAACAAGCCGCCGCTGACCAAAGTTGGCGCAAGGATACCCTAAAACCCGTCACACATCATAATTGGGAATATTAGTAGAGGTCTATAATGAAAAAATACATGACAATCGCATTTCTTGCATCTTTAACAGCTTGTTCTCAGGAAATACCAGAACCACCTAAAAATACGGCTACTATAGAAAATGCGGCAAAACCTCCTGCACAACCGAATGCAGTGCCGGAAGTCAATGATACAAATTGCCAATTTGAATATATGAAATCTATTACAGATAAGTACATTCAGCAAACACTGGCCGATAACTGTATGCGACGCAACACACTTAAGCCAACCATACATAAAAACTGGGATTTTTGACTATGCCATAGGAAAACACTGTGAAAAAAATTTCGATAATTCTAGTTGCTTATCTCATTATTCAAACGCCTGAAGCATTTGCCGCAATCAATGGCCAAGGCATTCTTGATGATGTACAAAACAAATTTCATACCGCCGCTTCTGGTTGGGCAGCCACCCTAACAGCCAGAGCATCCTGGTTATTTTGGGTGCTCGCAACTATTTCCATGGTGTGGACACACGGCATGTTGTTGTTCCGAAAAGCCGACATTGCGGAATTTTATGGTGAATTCATCCGTTTTATTGTCTTCACCGGGTTTTTCTGGTGGTTGCTTACCAATGGCCCACAAATGGCGCATGACATCATTGGTTCAATGAAAACCCTAGGAAATACGGCATCGGGAACCACCGGAACCACGCCGTCCGGCATTGTCGATGTTGGCTTTAAAATATTTAATACAGTAGTGCAACAATCGTCAATCGCCAGCCCGATTATGAGCACCGCAGGAATCATCATGGCCACCATAGTCATCACTATTCTTGCTTTGATCGCAGCAAACATGCTCATTTTGCTCGTGTCTGGATGGATACTCGCCTATGCAGGCGTTTTTTACCTGGGCTTTGGTGGCAGCCGATGGACTTCGGATATTGCAATCAGCTATTTCAAGACTGTCCTCAATATTGGCGTCCAACTGATGACGATGGTTCTTTTGGTGGGCATTGGACAACAGTTTATCAATGCCTATTACGCCCAGATGGATGTCAACACAAACCTAAACGACATGGCTGCGATGTTAGTCGCTGCGGTTGTTCTCCTGGTACTCGTTAACAAAATTCCTCCGATGATCGGGCATATCGCCCAAGGCGGCGGCACACATGCACTGGGTGGCGGATTCGGCGCAGGTTCAGCGATAGCGGCTGCCGGGGTAGCGGGGGCTGCCGCGGCAATGGCTGGCAGTACGGCTGTCGCCG
>JBAXUR010000077.1:0-15619 GCA_037129595.1 Methylococcaceae bacterium
TTTGGGGCTTTTTAACGTGGGTGTCATGGAAAAAGCGTTCGAAGAGTCAGCGAGCGCCTTGAAACTGGGTGAAGTATCAAATCCGGTAAGATCAGCATTTGGGTATCATTTAATAAAAGTCACTGAGCTTGTGCCTGGAGATATTAAATCGTTTGATAGCGTTAAACATGAAGTCACTCTAGCTTATCAAAAAGCCCAAGCAGAAAATGCTTTTTATGAGGCAGGTCAGAAATTAACTGAAATGAGTTATGAACACCCTGATAACCTGCAAACTGTTGCTGATGCCCTGAATGTTTCCGTTCAAAAATCAGCCTTGTTTACTAAAGAAAAAGGTGAGGGTATTGCCGCTGATGAAAAGGTGCGCAATGCCGCGTTCTCTGAAGAAGTTTTGCAAGGTAACAATAGTTCGCCTATAGAGTTAGGTGCTGATCGTTTGGTAGTGGTGCGGCTTTTAGAGCATAAGGTTGCCGCCAAGCGGGATCTCAACCAAGTTAAAAAAGACGTGGTAGCGGTTTTATCAAAAGAAAAAGCACAGTTACTGACAGTCCAAAAAGCACAGCAAATAAAAGAACGCTTACAAGCGGGCGAGTCTATTCAGTCCGTAGTGAGTGAAAACAAGCTGGAAATTAAGACAGAAAAAGGACTTGCACGCGGCAAAAATAAATTGCCTGAGCAATTGAGTGAGGCCATTTTTAAAGCAGCTAAGCCCGTTGGTGGTAAACCGAGTGTTTTTATTACATTATTGCCTTCTGGCGAGCAAGTCTTGGTGAGCTTGACAAAGGTTACCGCAGGCATTATGAGTGAAGACGACAAGAAGCAGATGGAGTTGGCGAAGAAGAATATTGCCAATGCCTTTGGTCAAACTGAATTCAATCAGGTATTGAACAGTTTGCAGGTAGAGGCGGATGTAGAAATTAATACCAAGGCTCAGGTTCAGATTCAATAACCGGGTATAAAATAGGGAATAAAAAAAGGGAGCCGTTAAGCTCCCTTTTTTATGTGCGGGGGAATGTGCAAAAATAACGAACATATCATACGCTCCTAATCCTCTCCCATCGTAAGAGTGGCAGGGGATAGTGTACTCAAGTTGTTTTGTGCATTTTCCTTAATAATCTCTTAAGAGGCTGCTAAGCCGGCAATATTATAACCGCAATCAACGTAAGTGATTTCTCCGGTAATACCCGATGCTAAATCTGAACACATAAAAGCCGCTGCATTACCCACTTCTTCGATAGTTATATTTCTCTTTAACGGAGACGTATCGGCTGCTTTATTTAGCATGGACTTAAAATCATTAATACCTGATGCTGCCAGTGTTCTGATAGGTCCCGCTGAAATAGCATTAACACGCGTGCCTTCCGCACCTAACGCGACGGCCATATAACGCACATTGGCTTCCAGGCTGGCTTTGGCAACACCCATAACATTGTAGTTGGGAATTGCCCGTTCTGCGCCTAAATAAGTTAAGGTCAGCAATGAACCATTACGACCTTGCATCATTGCCCGGCCTGCTTTTGCTAAAGCAGTAAAGCTGTAAGAGCTCACGTCATGAGCCGTTTTAAAGTTCTCGCGGGTGGTAACGTCAACATAATCGCCATTAAGGGCGTCACGCGGCGCGAAAGCAACCGAATGCACGATACAATCCAAACCATCCCACTGTTCGCCCAGTTTGGCAAATACATTGCTGATATGCTCATCAATGCTGACATCGCATTCAATAGTGATTTTTGAAGCACATTTTTCAGCCATCTCTTCGACCCGACTTTGCAGCTTTTCATTTTGGAATGTAAAAGCCAATTCAGCGCCTTCGCGATGCATGGCTTGAGCAATACCCCATGCAATAGAACGATTACTGGCTAAACCCACAATTAAGACCCGTTTGCCCTGCATAAAACCCATTATCATCTCCCCGTATTTTTGTTTTTGTTGTTACAATAGTAGTAGAGACGCGATTAATCGCGTCTCTACGGATTTCAACCTGCACCCATTCACATTTAATGGATTATCCTTCAAGTATCTACGACCCGATTATCGATGTCCAGTTTTTTGTCTATGAAGATACCAACCTATCACATTTTATTATGCCTCACCATACTGTTGACGGCTTGCGATGTTCCGCAATTTAACAACCCTTACACAGAGAATGAAGGTAAACTCTCGGTTTTGTATCAATCGTTTTCAGAGCGCCCCAAGCATTTAGATCCAGCGGTTGCCTATAGTGAAAATGAATATGCCTTTATTGCGCAGATTTATGAGCCGCCGTATCAATACCATTATCTAAAAAGACCCTATCAATTGACAACTTTGACGGCAAGCAAAATGCCGGAGATCAATTATCTGAATAAAAACGGTGAAAAATTAGGGGAGGGCGCAAAGGACAGTGATATTGCCTATACCGATTATGTTATTGACATTCAGCCCCATATTAACTACCAGCCGCATCCTGCATTGGCTAAAGATGTGCGGGGCAATTACCTGTATCATCATCTGACGCCGGTACAAATTCAGTCACTTAAAACGTTAAACGATTTTAATAACACTGGCTCCCGTGAGCTTATTGCTGATGATTATGTGCATCAAATTAAACGGTTGGCGCATCCTAAAATACAATCGCCTATCGCTGAAATCATGAAAAACTACATCGTGGGTTTTGATGACTTTTCCAAACAAGCAAGTAATAAGCAAAAGACGGATATAAAAAAACAGTCAATGACGGGCGTAGAAGTCAATAATCGTTATCAATATCGCATCCGTATTAAAGGCAAATATCCCCAATTTATATTTTGGTTGGCCATGCCGTTTTTTTCGCCGATGCCTTGGGAAGTAGATGTCTTTTATGAACAGCCGGGATTGTCTGATAAAAATATTACCCTGGATTGGTTTCCATTGGGGTCGGGGCCTTATTTACTGGCTGAAAACAATCCCAATCGACGTATGATTTTGTTTAAAAATCCGTCCTTTCATTTGGAAAAGTATCCCTCTGAAGGTGAGCCTGATGATAAAAAAAATGGTTTGCTAATAGACGCAGGAAAACAACTGCCTTTTATCGATAAAGTCGTTTTTATGCTGGAGAAGGAAACCATTCCTTACTGGACTAAATTTTTGCAGGGCTATTATGATGCGTCGGGCATTGCTTCGGATAGCTTTGACCAGGCCATACAGTTTACCGGTAGTGGTGGCGTTGCCTTGACAGATTCCATGAAAGAAAAAGGTATCCAGTTACAAACCCAGGTAGAGACCTCTATTTTTTACATGGGTTTTAATATGCTGGATGTTACCGTAGGTGGCGATAGTGACAGAGCAAGAAAATTACGCCAGGCGATAGGTATTGCCGTGGATTATGAAGAGTATATTTCCATTTTTAGAAATGGTCGTGGTGTTTCCGCGCAAGGTGTTATTCCACCCGGTATTTATGGTTACGCGGAAGATAAGGACGGTATCAATCCTTACAGTTACGATTGGATTGATAATAAGGCACAGCGTAAAAAAATAACGGCGGCGCGTCAACTGATGGAAGAGGCTGGCTATCCAGATGGTATTGATCCGAAAACCAAAGAGGCGTTGATTCTGTATTTTGATACCACGTCAGTTAGTATTGATGATCGCCCGACCATGAATTGGTATCGCAAACAATTTGAAAAGCTGGGTATCAAACTGGTTATTCGCGCTACCGATTACAACCGTTTTCAGGAAAAAATGCGGGCAGGCAATGAACAGATTTTTGTGTGGGGCTGGAATGTCGATTATCCTGATCCTGAAAATTTGTTTTTCCTGCTCTATGGTGCTAACTCAAAAGTTAAGCACGGTGGCGAAAATGCCGTTAATTATCAAAATCCTGAATTTGACCGCTTGTTTGAGCAAATGCGCAACATGGATAACAATCAACAACGTTACCAGATTATTCAAAAGTTACAGGAAGTTGTGCGCCATGATGCGCCTTGGGTTTTTGGCTTTCATCCCAAGAATTTTTCGCTATACCATAGTTGGTACAATAATCTAAAGCCTAATTTAATGGCGAATAACCGACTTAAATATACCCGAATTGATACGGCCGCAAGAGCAGAGAAAAGACGGGCATGGAACAAACCCCTGTTTTGGCCATTGGTGCTGGGCTGTTTATTGTTTGTGCTACTGTTAATTCCGGCACTTAATGCCTATCGCCGCCGTGCCAAGGAAACCCTGTAATGATCCACTATATTATCCGTCGATTTTTATACGCATTTCCTCTGTTAATGGGGGTCAATATTTTAACGTTTGTATTGTTCTTCATCGTTAATAGCCCTGATGACATGGCTCGAATGCAACTGGGGCAAAAACATGTTACCGAACAATCCGTAACCAATTGGAAACAGCAGCACGGTTATAATGTCCCGCTGTTATGGAATGCCGATGCACAAGGAGAACAAAAAATAACTCAAACTATTTTTTATCAAAAATCAGTCGGCTTGTTTTTGTTTCGTTTTGGCGTATCCGATAGTGGCAGAAATATTGGCGCAGATATTCAAGAGCGAATGTGGCCAAGTCTCGCCTTGGCCTTGCCAACCTTGTGTGTGGGTTTGGTTGTTGACATCAGTTTTGCTTTAATCATGGTGTTGTTTCGTAGCAGTTATTTAGAGCAGGCAGGCATTGTCTTGTGTGTGATTTTAATGTCCATTTCATCGCTGTTTTATATTATCGGCGGACAGTTTTTTATAGCCAAATTATTAAGACTAGTGCCTATTTCCGGCTATGACGATGGCTTGGCTGCGGTTAAGTTTTTAATATTGCCTGTGCTGATCGGCGTGTTTTCAGGAATCGGTTCAGGGGTGCGCTGGTATAGGACACTTTTTCTGGAAGAAGTCGAAAAAGACTATGTGCGAACGGCAAGAGCAAAAGGCTTAACGGAAACCCAAACATTGTTTCGGCATGTGCTGCGCAATGCCCTGATTCCTATTTTAACGGGCGTCGTGGTGATTTTGCCGCTGTTATTTATGGGCAGTTTAATTATGGAATCTTTTTTTAGTATCCCCGGATTGGGCAGTTACACGATAGATGCCATTAACAGTCAGGATTTTGCCATCGTGCGAGCCATGGTTTTTCTGGGATCGGTTTTATATGTGATTGGGTTATTGTTGACTGATATTTCCTACACCCTCGTTGATCCGCGCGTGAGGCTTTCCTAATGGTCGTTTTGTGGACTGATGCACTGATATTCATTCTCATCGTTGCCATGCTGATGTTGGCCTTTTATCTGCGTGGTAAAGAACATATTAAACGCCCCTTACAAAAAATAGCTCGCAGCAAAGTCGGCATGCCATCGCTGGTGGTATTGCTGTTTTTTGTGTTGGTTGGGTTACTGGATTCAGTCCATTTCAAGCCCGTTAGCACTAAAAGTAATGAGATTATCAGTCTATTGGATTATTGGGCGACGCCCCTTCGGGAGCATGGCGAAAAAACCTACTCAGCGCCTTTTGCCACTACGCTTTATAGTAAAGAAATAATGGTGCAGGCCGATGGAACAACACAATGGATTTGTCCCCGCCTGGAATTTGGCGGCAACTATCTCAATAATCCTGAAACGCAACACCTAGCCGATGTGCTGCAAAAAACGGCTTACGGTTTTATACAAGGAGCCGGCTTGGCTGGTTTGTTATTGCTGTGTTATTTAGGCGTAAGGCACCAGGCACAAGCCGATAAAAGGCAGGATTTGGTTTTATCTATCAGCCTTAAATCTGTTTTGGCAGTCGTATTTATCATCGTATCTTTTAGTTACACCTTAATTTATTTATCGACATATTATCATGTTCTTGGTACCGATAAAGTAGGCGAAGACGTGTTTTATCAAGCCGTAAAAAGTATTCGTACCGGTTTGGTGTTAGGTACCTTGACCACGCTCATCATGTTGCCGATGGCCATTGTTTTTGGCATCTTGGCGGGGTTTTTTCGTGGCTGGATAGACGATGTCATCCAATATATCTATACCACATTAAACTCCATACCAAGTGTATTGCTAATAGCAGCCTCCATCTTGATGGTTCAGGTTTATATGGCAAATCATGAACAGGATTTTACCAGCGTAATAGTGCGGGCTGATATGCGACTATTATTTCTTTGCCTGATTCTTGGCGTGACCAACTGGACAGGCTTATGTCGATTACTCAGGGCAGAAACCCTAAAGCTTCGAGAAATGGAATATGTGCAAGCCGCGCACGCGTTAGGCGTTAAACAAAACATAATTTTATTACGTCACATTTTACCCAATGTCATGCACATCGTCTTAATCTCGGTTGTGCTGGATTTTAGTTCACTGGTATTAGCCGAAGCCGTGTTGTCGTACATCAACATTGGTGTTGATCCGACTACTTATAGTTGGGGTAATATGATTAACGGTGCACGACTCGAAATGGCTCGTGAACCCATCGTTTGGTGGTCTCTATCGGCTGCATTTGTATTTATGTTTGCACTGGTTTTAGCAGCTAATTTATTTGCCGATACCGTGCAGGATGCCTTTGATCCAAGACGGAGTGCAGAATAATGACTTTAGTCCATATATTGTCTAAATATATAAACGTCATTTAAATAATTGAAAAAGAGCCGCATCAAGCAATGTCGTTTATTTACCGGCCATGTATAATTTTTTGGACTTTTTTATCTATGGTAACTTAAATAAAAAATAAAATGACCGCTATTTATTTTTACTAAACAAGACTTGGTTTTGTTTATAAAATTAACCGCTTAAGTCACACTTTGATAAGTAAAAGGTTTGCAAGTGGCAAGCTACGTGGCTTTGAATCTATCTTTTATTAATTTTTTGGAGGGTTTAAGGTTTTATTTATATAAAAAAGCTGGTACTATATACAATCTAACTTGGATGCTGTGTAAGAACAGTGGGTTTTTAATATACATTTAGGGAGAAGCCATGCTTATATTGACTCGTCGAGTAGGGGAGACTTTAATGATTGGTGATGAGGTGACTGTCACTGTTCTTGGAGTGAAAGGAAATCAGGTTCGTATAGGTGTAAATGCACCCAAAGATGTATCTGTTCATAGAGAAGAAATTTACGAAAGAATAAAAAAAGAACAAGCTGAGTCAGCGGGTTCCACAGATTCTGAAGAGTAAACTGTTTTAGGAGAGATGGCCGAGCGGCTGAAGGCGCTCCCCTGCTAAGGGAGTATGGGCTTTAACTCCCATCGAGGGTTCGAATCCCTCTCTCTCCGCCATTTTAAATTGTTAATTTTAAAAATAAAAATTGACACGAAATATAAAAAGAAAGATAATAAGCGGCTCAACAAAGCGCCTGTAGCTCAGCTGGATAGAGTAATCGGCTACGAACCGATCGGTCGGGAGTTCGAATCTCTCCAGGCGCACCATTGAGACATAAAAGTTTAATCCCCTGTAGCTCAGTTGGTAGAGCGGGTGACTGTTAATCACTAGGTCGGCGGTTCGAGCCCGTCCGGGGGAGCCAGATAAATCAAGGGCTTAGAGTAAAATCTAAGCCCTTTTTTTTGCCTAAAATTTTTCGGGTCATGGCGGGGTCATGTTTGCCGGGCAATCCATGTAATACTTACGAATTGTAGAGCAATCAATAACCGATTAATTCAGGCATAAAAAAACCGCATTGGGTGCGGTTTTTAATCGGTCGGTGGTTGCCGGGTTTCCGGTAGGTTTTCGTACATTTCATCAAGCCCGGGCAATCCTTGCCCATAAAAATCATCAAGCGTTTGGGTGCGTGTGACCCAGACAAGCGGCTCGTCCAATCCATAAAAATGTCCAATCGGTCTCGCCCAACGGCCTAATTCAGAATCAGCCTTTTTAGCTTCCTCTTCCAGCTTCTCAACGCGCTGTTTTAGGTTCATTTTTTTTAGCCTCAAGCGCCGCAATGCGCCCAATCAAATCATCAAGTTCAATCAATTTTGCTTGTGCCGCCAGCGCAGTAATTAACTGGCTGCCAACATCCGGCGGTATCCGTCCCGTAACAGTTGCCTTAACGATTTCGTTGCCTTGCTCTGGAAGCGTCTTTTTAACGGGTAAATTTATCGCCTGTGCCTCGCACTTCATGGCGGGTACGCACCGATTGAGCAAAACCGTAGCCGCCCCAACATCGCCAGACAAGGCCGCGTCAATCAGCATTTTAATAATATCAGGCATGGCTTCGGCAATCGCCCTCCTGAACATCAGGGGTGCGCTTTTGTTTTTCGGCCTGCCGTTCGGATTGCCGGACGTGCCGGGTGTGAATTTTGATTCTGCCATGCCTGTTTACTCCTGTTATTAACAGGTTTATCAGGGTAATTATGCGCCTAAAGCGTAACGTATACTGTATTTCATACCGTATTGTATTTTCTTCAATACGACACACCTTGTCATCCGTCCATGGGGTCGTATTCATCAAACAGCCTTGCTTGCTGATCTGGATTACGTATCCTTTTTGGTAAGCCTGAATCGTGATCCGTGGCCAGCGGCTCAAAAGTTGCGCCGTTAGCCCGGTAATGCCGCCCATATTCGCTTAATCCGTGCCCATCATGCCGCCATTTGTTTTTAACATCATCTGATTTCTCCATATCAAAAATCCAAATTGTCATTATAAAATGGCTCATTACCCGCAGCCGGATTCCCAGCCTGATCCGGTTTCGGCTTGCGCCGCTTTTGAATGTCGTAGGTCGATAGCGAATTATTGGCCGTGATGTTTAAGCCGTGTTTTTCCTCGTTCGTATTTCTATCCGTCCATGAAGTAGGCCGTAAGCTGCCAATGACCGCCAAGCTATCATTTTTTTTAAGCAAGGCGATCCGATCCGCAACATCACTAAACCCGATCCCGCTGACGACAATCGGCTCGGCATCCTGTATGTGGACGGATAGCATGAATTGGCAATACGGCTTGCCTGATTTTCCGGTTTTCAATTCCGGGTCGCGGATCAGTTTTCCGCTTACGAGCGCGTCGATCATGAATTTCCCCCAACTAATTTTCTAATCCGTCCAACCATCCGTCCAACCGTCCAAAGCCTATCTTTCATGGCGTTACTCTCTTTGGGTTCATTCGTTGTAACCAAGCTGCATGTTCTGGACTGGTTGCCTCAACCTCGATAACCTTCCCGCTAGGCGTAAAACAAGCCACTAACAGCGCGTTAGGCTTGTGGTCTGGCATCTCTACGCCCTGTTTTACAAATGCCTCACATTCACGGATTGAACTAGCCCATAGTCCATGAAAAGACGCGCCCACTTCACATAACCCAGAGCCGCGCCCATGTTTGTTGAAAGATTTAAAATGCAAGCAATTACCGCACTTAACGACTAAATTCCGATTTGTTTCAGTCTCGATCTGCTCACAAATATTTATTAATTCTCTATGTGTATTGTTTTCAGGGTTACTCGGGTTACCGTGGTTACTTCCTTGTGTGGCGTGGCCTGTAGCGGTAACCCTAGCCAAATCGTCAGGGTTACTCGGGTTACCGTTTGCAGTCTCAATCTGCTTGGCCATGTAATTTTTGAATAAGTCGATTAAGGTCATTGGCTGCATTCCGGTAATTTAACGGCGTAAAATCTGTCTTTCTTGTTATTGATGCTGTGTAAAGACTTGGGTTTACCATCCGTCCCACGAATAAGCCAACCAGCCGTAGTTAATGCCTTGATAACACGCTTAATGTCATAACCTTTGGTCGCCTCTTTCAATCCGGGTCGATTAAACAAATAGGTGCGGTTTTCATCACCATGTGAATAATAACCCGCCCTGCCAGTGAATGAATGAACTGACTCATTATCATTTATTGATGTGAAGCGGCTGTCTCCAAAGCAATCAATAAAACCTTTCACGCCTTCAAGGATAACCCGATCTTCTGTTGAACCCGTGCCCCTGTGTGCACTCCAGCGCCGAAAACATTCAATGGTAGCCTCCGTTGCCGCGTACTTTGTCCATCCGGTCACGCCGTATGCTGTAGCCAGCTCCCCCGCCACGGCAACCAACGCAAATGAACGCGCCGCGCGTCTCTCTTGTGGCTGCATATCATCCAAAGTAAAGGCCGCTTGTGCCGCCTCAAGCGCCCCGCCAAAGTCTTGATCATCTCTAATCAATTTTTCAAGATAAGCAATACCGGCCGTGCCATAATATTTAGCAGTGTTTTCCTGCAAGGTATCCGAGAAAAGCCGCGCGTCTTTTATACCGTGCAAGTCATCAAACGCGCCATATTTGCCAAAGACGGGAATCTGCAACATCCGGATTTCCTGCCCCGCCTTAACAGCCAAGCATTTCTCTTGAAAGTGACTCTCAAGGGTTTTTTCCCCGTTTGACAATAAAGCAATTCGCCATCTATGCGTAGGCCGTGCCGTGCCTCTCACATTCGCCCGTTGTTTGCCCATCCCGTTTCCCAAAGCATAAATAGTCTGGGTTACTTCGCGCGGGTCGCTGTCCCCTAGTTCGTCTAACGGCAACAAACCGTCATTGTGCAATAACGCCGCCCCCTCAAGGCCGTTGTGGGTGGCCTTCCAGCTTTTACGAAAGCCTTCGCCGCCCCATGTGGACGCGGCTATCTTATGTCCCGTGCTTTTGCCGGTGGATGAATCACCGAAGATATGAAAGCCAACATAATCAATATGACATTTCTTCAATAACGCCCCGGCAAAACTTAGGCTTGCCTGAAACAACAACAACGGGTTTCCCATGCAATACCGGCTAATGTTTTGTTGCCAATCTGCCAGTGTCCCAAGCTGTCCGTATTCTGCGGTTATTGCGTGGTCTGTCTGAAAAAATATATCGTCCCGATCACCGATAACCCGATCCGGCAAAACATAAACATTGTCATGCCAGCCAACCTTTAAGGCACACTCAAGCAGTTTTTTCGGTCGTTGTGACTGTAAATAACTGGGTAGCATTTCGCGCCTGTGGTGATCAATCCGTAAACCCTGCTTTAACAATTCCGCGCGTAAACCCTCGCAACTGCCCGATAACATCTCTAACGGCATCAGCCAGTCGTGCCAGCGTCCCCGCTGATTTTTAAAGTGCAACTTCAAGCCAAAATTATTATCTTGCTTGTCGCAACTGCCAGCCACAACATGAAGCGGGTCACAAAAATAATCATTCGTTTCGGTCACTTCGCCTTTTGAGTTGGTTTTAGCGCCGTGGTAATACGTGCCAGCCTTACCAAATTGGGTTTTAACATCGTAGACACGGTAACAGGGTCGCTTAGGCTTATCATCTTCGGTAACCGTAGTAACCCTATCCAAATCGTCAGGGTTACCACTGCAAGCCCCGTCATCCGTGGCGTCAACCGTGGTAACCTCGGTAACCCCTGAAACGGGACACTCTTCCTCATAATCAATTTCATCAGGCAACATTACGAACCTCCTTGCGCGGGTAGTAGGTTCTGACTATTTCCCTCGCCTTGTGCCATTTTTGTTCTGACACGTCGAAGTATTCAGCTTGTGTATTCCAATCGACAAATAACGGGATAACCGACACGAAAGCCGCGCCCGATCTAAGCAAACAAGCAATCAAATTAATAATTAGTGTTTCAGGTGCGGCGGCTCCCCATTCAATAAGGCATGGACAACTACAAACAGGCCATATAAGCCGCTTTGGGTCTGCCTCTGGTGTGAGTATGAGTGCCGCAAATTCTGCATGACGTTGCCAGTTTTTCGCACGCTTCCAAGCATCGCCGCCAACTTCAATAATCACTAAAATTGGTGGGTTTTTAAACTGCATCCGTTCGGCTAAAAGTTTGCCGAACGCTGCGTATTTTGGGATAATTTGATTGCTATTTAAACACGCCCTGTTGTACCCGCTGCCCGGCTTGCCCTGCCGGGTGGCATCCCTGCCGCTCATACATCACCGCCTTGTACGTGTGATTCAACCCACCGCCGTAAATCTTGGGTTCTATATCTGACATTACGCCCGATCTTGAGAAATGGAATATTGTGTTCACCTGTGGAACGCCATTTGATTAACGACTTTTCGGGGGTATCAAGCAGGATAGCGGCTAACGCTGTATTGATGATTGCATCATCATTTAGTGAAATATTACGGTGTGTTGTTGCCATTTTGAACGCTCCAGCGTGTTCGGTTAAGGAGCGGTCAGTATGGCGAAAGGTGGGAGGGTTTAGGCCGAGGCTCGGTTATGACTTAACCGATTCGGTTTTGTTTTGCGCCATTCGTGGCTTGCGGGTCATAGTAAATCTTTTGCTTCGGTCAAATATCTTAAAATGGTGTCGTTACTGACGCTAATACCGCGCGTTTTTATTTTTGCGCTGATACCGTTTTTATTATCGCCGGTGGCTGTTTGTCTTTTTTCGGTGTGCGGGTCATATCCATAAGAGTCCATCGCCATGCCTAAAATCAGCTTTAGCATTGTTTTCCTTTCGTTTTCATTTTGCGGCTTTTCTTCATCACATTGCCTTAGAGCGGTATCAGAACGGATTTCAGGCCCAATGGATTTAATTAACTCTTGCATCAATGTCGGATAATATAATTGGACCCGTTGGTCATCGGCCATGTCCTCCAATTTCAAACAGCGTGAATTTTCTTGTTGCTGCATGTTCGATTTGAGATAGTCATCCGGTAGCTGAAAACCTTTAGCGGCTGCCCATTGTAATAGTTCTTCGGGAAGCCGGATTTCTTTAGAAACTGCCCACGCTATGATAACCATAGGCTTAAAACAATAAATCATGCGCTGCATGACTTCGCTGTATCTTGAAGTGTGTGGGCTTAATGTCCCGGCATCAATACTGCTCAACATTAAATCCAAAAGGCCGTAACCTTCCATCGCTTCACGGTTTTCTTGATATACGCCGCTAAGGGGTTCTATTTTGGATTTAAAGCCCTTAACGATTAAATCAATAACTTCGCCATCGTCCCAAAGGTCTTTTTTTAATAAAAGTTCGTAGTCAGTCATAAACAGTCGTTCAATGTTAATCGTTCTGAGGGAATAACCGGAAATAGGTGAACGATTCCTACTTATTGCTCCGTCGAGCTATCCGGTTAAATTGGAGTATAGCAGGTGTGTTACTGTGCTTTTAAAATACTGACAATGTTTTCAATATCAGGGGTAACGTGTTGGTGAATGTAATCGGCAATTTTAAAAGTAGCTGACTTTAAGGTTTTGGTTTCTGGATTGATATAGCCGCCAGTTACATCACTATCAGTTTTATGATTAGCCAATGCCTTTAATAATGAGAAGGGAATCATGGAGGCTTCGCCAATCGTTAAGAAGGTGCGCTTTAAATCATGGCTTGAAAAATCAATTCCGGTTTCTTTGCAAACTTGAGCAATAGGCTTTTTCGGGATATTCATAACGCCGTCACTGGAATCACCCGGAAACAAATATTGATTGTCGCCAGTCAGTGCTTGCAGTCCTCTTAAGTACGGTTTTATTTGTGGCGCAATATAGGCGGTAAAATCAGAATGGTTTTTAGTATCGCGGGTAATGAAACAATCATTTTTAAAGTCTACGTCCTTCCATTCCAGATAACGAACGTCCTGATCTCGTAACCCGGTATGGAGCAGAAGCAACAAATAAACCTTTGCCTTTTCATTGTCCAGTTTAATAACGGCTTCGTACCAATACTTTAGGCTGTCGCTGGGAATCATCCTTTTTTTCCGGGTCGGTGTACTCCATAAGCTACCATCACGCAAAACGTCAACGGGGTTTTCATCCAATGCCTTAAGCGTAACGACGGCATAACGCATTAATAAGCGTAACACTCTGAGTTTATTATCTCGACCGCCTTCAAGCTGTTTTCTGCGAGTCAGAACCATGTCACGACTGATCTCATTGATAGGCTTACCCAACCAATCGGAAAAACCCTGATTAACTTTTTTGGTGTAGTCCAGAATGGATGCTTCTCTTAAGTCGGTTTTATCGGATAGGTATTTATCCAATAATTCTTGCAGGGTAATCCCTCGCAACTTCTGCTTGCGCTTTTCTTTGGTGGGATTGATACCTTGTGCCAGCTCTGTTAATGCTGCCTGTGCCTTTTTTCGAGCGTCGCTTACAGTCATGTCCGGGAACCGTCCCAAGGTGACACGCTGCATGGTTTTACCTGTCCATTTGAGCAGAACAAAAGACTTTACGCCTGTACTGCTTACCCGGCATGTCAACTTGGGAATCTCAGTATCATAATAGTCAGTTCGTCCCACCGTTGGAGTAGGTAGGTTTCTAATCCGGTCTTGAGTAAAGCCAATCTTTTCAGCCATTTTTGTTCTCCAAAATAATAAATAACATGACACGGTGATTTGATTCACCCGGTCTAAAACATGACACGGGTCATGTTTTAACGTTGATTTTTTTAGCTACATTGCACGTAAACACGGAGCGGGTGACTAAAATCCGGGTCATGGCAGGGTCATGTTTTAAACCGTATTTAGAGCATTTTAGAGAATACTAGAGTAATGTCAAGTAATGTCAAGTAATGTCATAAACCCAGTAAAGAAAAGGCTTACAGGGGTATATTGTAGATAGTTCGGGGGCTGTAAAATGGGTGGGCTGGGTAACTGTTAATCACTAGGTCGGCGGTTCGAGCCCGTCCGGGGGAGCCAGATAAATCAAGGGCTTAGGTAATTTTACCTAAGCCCTTTTTTTTTGGGTGGTCACTTTTATGGTCACTTTAATTTCGAGTTAATTACCGCTTGGTAAAATGAATTTTGTTACCTGCTATGCGCAGAATATGCAAAAAAAAAGCCATCAATAATGTGAAATTTCGAATAAACCAGGAGCAATCAATGCTGTAATCAATCAGGTTGATTGAAAATCTTAATATTCTAGTCACCATCAAATGAAATATCGAAGAGGTGGATGGTCTGGATTCGCTTACGAGGATTGCTGTTTCGAAGCTCTATTTTCATAAAACTCAGTTACCTTGCTGGCAAGCCACATCTGAGGGTTTTTAATAACAGGCGGTGGAACATCACCAGCTTTTCGCATTCTCCAAAATTGCGTCCTTGTTACGCCTAATTTTTCCAACATATCATTAATTTTAAGAAATTCTTTTTCTTTTGCTATGGCAGCAGAATTTAGTTCATTTTTATTTGTCATAACACAGTTTAATTTAGAATTCTTTACAATAGGATTGCTTGAATACTTAAGGGTTTCGTATTCAAAAAAGTAATACAAAAGCTTAAAGATTAAATTCTTACAAAAAAATCACTTAACCTCAGGGGTATCCTGAATAAATGGTTTTGACCTTCTATATTATGGATATCGGATTGATTTCACACGGTAGTTTTACAAACCCCGCAACAATCTGAAACTTCTTCGCGTGCATTTAATAAAACTGCGGCCCCACAATGATGACATTTGATAACTTTGGTAATGCCTCGTAGCAGATCCCTGGTGATTACCCAGGCAGCCGAAAAATCAAGTTGACTGGAAGGGTATGATTTTTTGTAAATATCAAAAGCGCCGATGATTTTTCGAATATCGTTTTCCTGACTTTTGGAGGCTACTTTTTCGAAGCAAACTGCAAACAGAGTCACTTCTTTGTACTTTTTAATATTACGCGTCAGTCCTTGCGTTGAATATTTCAAGGCACCCGGACGTGGGGAACGTCCATGTAACTCCCGATAGGTTTTTCGAAGTAGTGGCTTGGGTACGCCGGTTTCTCGATGGACAATTGAAATTCTGGCGTGACGTCTCAGCAGTTCCAATACCAGTGAAT
>JBAXUR010000078.1:0-15332 GCA_037129595.1 Methylococcaceae bacterium
CGGCTTCAAGGGAACGATCAACGACTAAAATATCATTGGGATGGATGCCGGCACCAAGCATGGATTCGCCTTGCGCACGCACAAAGAAGGTGGCCGCCGGTTTTTGTACCAACAACTCGTTTAAATCCAGGTTTTTCTCGACGTAATCATCGGCAGGCGAGGGAAAACCTGCAGCGACTTTGCCGCTGAATAAGGGTAACGGCAGCACGCAAGGCCGTGGTGTCGGCAATAGCACAGTAAAAGCAGTCATGGTCATCGGTAGGGTAGGGGAGAGCAAGGGTAAAGCATAGCATTAATGTTTTCTTTTTGTTCTCTTTTTGTTGCATTCTGGTTTATTTTTGTTATGATGACAAAAAATGTAAAGCAGAGCGAGAAACGACAACCCATGAGTGTATTAACCCGGCGACAACGAGAGATTTTTAATTTTCTTCGCGACAACACCGACAGTTTTTCGCGTCCGCCCAGTCTGGATGAGCTCTGTGCGGCGCTGGGCATGGCCTCGCGCGGCTCTTTGTACAAGCACATCATGGCGTTGATTAACGCGGGTCTGGTAGAACCGTTTACCGGCAATAAACAAGGCGGTGTTCGCCTGACTACTCAGGCGCAGGGCGATGATTCCGGTTTTGAGCAAGGCTTGCCTTTTGTCGGCTTAATCGCCGCCGGCAAGCCGATTGAAGCCTTGGCCACACTTAGTTACATGACCGTACCGGATGCCCTGAAAACCGATAAGTCCTGCTATGTGTTGCAGGTTAAAGGCGACTCCATGATCGAGGCCGGTATTTTTGATGGCGACTGGGTGGTTATCGAACAACGTGATTATGCCAGTAACGGGGAAATCGTGGTTGCGTTGATCGACAACTTTGAGGCCACCTTGAAATACCTTGAGCAGACCGCCGGGCAAGTGTTGCTGCTGCCCGCCAATGCCAACATGACTGTACTGTCCTACCGTCCCGAGCAAGTTACCATTCAGGGCGTATTGGTGGGGCAAATGCGCAGTTACCGATCTCATTAAGTACCCACATTAAGTCTATTCTTATCTCGAGGAGAACTACCATGCCACAAAGAATTCACATGCACGATCAAGTCTTTAATAAAGTTGATGACATTATGAGACATTACAAAAAAAAGCCGGTAGAGCATTTGGTACAGCGAGTAAAGCGCTTTATTAAACATACCTTGATTATTTGAAAGAGGTGTTGGAGCATGCCGAGGTGATTAAAATCAAACGCATTGAAAAATAACTCATCACTAATTTTCACTAAGTGAAATTTAGTGATGAGGAGAAGTTTATGTGACTTATACGGAGTTTAATGCAATGCTTGGCTCCGTTAGCCAGTCCCGATCATTATTTTTTACGCCTGATGACTTGAGGGCTATTTTTCCTGATTTTACAGAATCGGCTTTTAATACGCTTTTAAGTTGTGCCGCCAAGCAATGTTACTTGATCAACCCATGCCGAGGTCTCTATCTTTTTGATAAAGTCACACCCATTACCGGGCTTTTATTGTTTCATGTCGCTGTCGTGTAATTTTTTGTGATTGGTAGGGGCGATTGTGTTTGTTCCGTTAAGTCAATCAGTCCTGTTGACTAAGCTAGCATTTTTCCTATCGCGAATAATTGAGTGTGGATGAATAATAGTGTACTTTTATAAGCTATTAACCCGATGATGCACTAATTTATATAAAAAAATGAGTTTGCGTTACCAAATCAATCTGCGAATTTTTATTTCTTCCTTGTGTATTTTGCTATTGGGCGGATCAATAGCTATCTGGCAGGCACGCAATGCCGTGGAAAAAGAAGTCGATTCATCCATTAATCTGGCTGTGCAGTTGATAAAGTTTGGTTTTTCACAAGCCTCACCCACGCCGTTTAATGAAACAGATTGGTTGCCACAGTTTAATACACTGAACCAAACCCGACATTTAAGCATTCAACTGAAACAGCCCTCAGGTGAGATAATTAATGTTGTCCGTAAAAATCAACAGTTCAATATGCAAGAGAAGCCGCCGCAGTGGTTTGTCACGCTGGTCGAAGGCCAGCATCGTAAAGCGGAGCACCCAATTACGACTTTTGGAGGTAAGCAACTGACGCTGATTATTCAGGCCAATCCGTTGGATGAAATAACAGAAGTTTGGCAAGAAAGCATTGGTTTTTTTAGCTCGCTTTTTCTGGTGACAGTGTTTACTTTTTTGGCAGTTAATTTGGCTTTTAACAAGGCACTTAAATCGATTGCCGTTATTGTTAAGGCGCTAAAAGTTATTGAAACGGGGCAGTATCAGCAAAAGTTACCGGATTTTTCAATTCAGGAAGTTGACAGTATTGCCAAAGCCATTAATCACATGGCGGCTGAATTGAATGCCAGCCAACAGGAAAATCGTGCCTTAACCCAGCACTCATTGGAAATACAGGAAGACGAGCGGCAGCGACTTTCTCAAGAACTACATGATGAATTGGGGCAGTCACTGACCGCCATTAAGGTGATGGCGGTGACGGCTGAGCGCTCCCAAGCCGCGGCTGCCGAAACGCGTGCCAACATTAAACAAAGCACCGATGCGATTATCAGTGTTTGTGATCATTTGATGACGGTGGTGCGCTCCATGATGCACCAGTTACATCCTTTGGTATTAACGGAACTGGGACTGAAAGCGACGCTGGAGGACTTGTTAAATCATTGGATGATAAGAAATCCGGCGTTAAAACTAATCCTGGAGTGTCCGGATGAAGTTGACTTGCTGGAGCAAAAAATCAGCATTCAGGTTTTTAGAGTTATCCAGGAATGTTTAACCAATACGGTGCGTCATGCCCAAGCAAAGCAAGTTATTATCAATCTGGAAATGGTGCGCACAGAAACAACACCAAGAGTGCTTTGCTTGCGGGTAACGGATGATGGGCAGGGGTGTGCAACTGACCGGATTAAATCGGGTTTTGGCTTGTTGGGTATGCGAGAAAGAATCAATAGTCTGGGTGGCCAATTGACGATTAAAACGCAACCGCAACAAGGCATGTGTATTAGTGTGAGTATTCCCTTAAAATGAAAAAACGGATAAAAGTAATCTTGGTGGATGACCATGCCGTAGTGCGGGCAGGTTTTCGGATGTTATTATCCACCGATGATGGTATTGAGGTGATAGCCGAAGTAGAACGGGGCGAGGCTGCGTGTCAACTGTATCTGGAAAAGCAACCGGATGTGATGGTGCTGGATTTATCAATGCCGGGTATAGGTGGTCTGGAAACACTCAGGCGTATTTGCAATCGTGACCCTCAGGCCAAGGTATTGGTTTTTAGTGTGCATGATGAAAGGGTTTATGTTGATCGTGCCATGAAGGCAGGCGCTAAAGGTTATGTTACCAAACACGCGCATCCTGAAATTTTGCTGGAGGCGATAAAAAAAATAGCCGAAGGTGAAGTTTATATAGAACAAGGCTTGATCAGACATGATGGTGAATTTTTAAGTAAGCATCCGGACGCAAACCCGACCGATTATAAAGGCATTGTTGAGTCATTATCTGCCAGAGAGTTTGACGTATTTCTGCTGCTGGCAAAAGGTTTAACGGCTCATAAAATCGCCGATGAACTTTGTCTGGGTTACAAAACCGTCGCTAATTATGGTACGCAAATCAGAAGCAAACTCAGTGTGTCCTCAGTGGCTGAATTGGCACATATTGCACTGGTGCTGGGGGTGATGAAAAATTAGGGTATCTCATGCCGTTAAGTTAAGTGCAAGTTGTTTAAAAAGCTGGAGTGCAATCGCTTCAGCTATTGCCTGTAAAAACAGCTAAAGCTGTTTTACTCCAGTTGCATAGTTAACTTAACGACATATTAAATCCTCTAAGCCGGTAAAACAGGCTGGTTAATCAATTAATAATAGATGTTTTAATATAATCCGGTTTTGTTGCTGCGTAATTCAGGCAGCTATAAATAAAAAACTGTACACCAAAAATCATGCTGGCTACCAGCAGATGGATGGGTTGGACAAAGGCTGGTACGCCGAGTCTGTCCAGACTAATGCCCGCCAGAATGGCAGTGATTACCAACGCTGCAAGCGCCAAGCCGGTGCGAAATAACAGGTTTTGTTTATCAACAGATTGATATATTTTCCAGACTAACCACAAGTTTGTAAAAAGAATAATCGATGAAAAAGACCGGTGTATATAAAAAATAATGGGGAAGTCTTCGCGCCAGTATTGACGCTCAATGTGTTCGCGGGCAATAAAGTCAACGGCTTCTCTGACTTGAGTGCCCATGGCGACCTGTAATAAGGTCATTATCATGGCCGCGATTAAAACAGTTTTAAACTTGGCGGGCAATAAATGCGTATCAATTTTACTGATAAAATCACGTTGCGAGCGTGCAATGGTATAAATCAATAAGGCCACTATAACCAACGCCAAGAGCATGTGTATGGTTATCATGACCGGTTTAAGGTTGCTTGCGACGACACTTGAACCCAGCCAGCCTTGAAAACCAACCAGAAAAAAACTGCTTAACGATAAATAAAAAACGGTTTTGTCGGTTTTAAGATAAATACGTGATGACCAGGCGGTTAGAAAAATTAAAAAACCAATGGTCACGCCCACTAACCGATTGCTGTATTCAGTCCAGGTTTTTACGGGGTTAAACTGGGTATTTTCATAACCGCGTTCGGCATAAATTTCATGGTAATTAGCGGGTAACTGCGACTCCTCGGTGGGTGGTATCCATTGCCCAAAGCACATTGGCCAGTCTGGGCAACCCATGCCGGCACCTGATGCCCTGACAACGCCACCCATAAGAATGACAACATAAACCGCAAAAATAGTGATTATGCCGATGCGACGAAAATGTAAAACTGCTTGAGTATTTATCATGGTGGTCATCTTAATAAAGTAATTTTAGTCTGATGGCTGTCGTTTAAGCTCAGGTTATAAATATCGCTATCAGAAACCTGTAAAACAATCAGCATCTTAACGGCAGTTGCCGCGATTTTTGCTGTAATCTGTGATTGTTGTGCCAGTAATACCTTGCCGATAGAATGTTCTGTGTCGGTGCTATTGTCGATGATGGCTGAATTGGGTGCAGGTAGGGTAGTCGACTCGCATTCAGCCAGAAATAGGGCTCTTTTGGTTTTACCCAGATAATGTGTGCGGGCAACAATTTCCTGGCCGGTATAGCAACCTTTGTTGTAGCTGATACCGCCCAATTGATCCAGATTAAGCATTTGTGGAATAAATTCTTCGGACGTTTCGGTAGTCAGCCAAGGTATGCCTGAGAGAATATCCAGATAACGCCATTGGTCTGAATTTTTCGGTTTAAATTTTAGATTGTCGACTCGATCTGACCACAGAGCAATGGCTTTATCGGTATCGGCAATAACCAAATAACGATTTTGTGTAGTGGAAAAATTAACGGTAATGTTGTCTTGCTGTGATGTGTTAAATAGAGATTCGGCTTGCATTTTCTTAGTGGATAAGCCTATTAAACAGAGCTGATCTGCACTATCTGTTACGGTGACGGCCGATCTTAAAATATACATTTGCAATCTTTTTTTGACCGTTTCCAAGAGCTCTTCAGGTAAAATAACAAGAAAAACATCACCGGTTTTAATCAGTAAAAAAGTGGTGATAGCCCGGCCTTTTGGATTGCATAAAGCGCCCAGGCAGCTTTTTGTGTCGGTAAGTTCGTTAACATCGCAGGTCACTTGTCCCTGTAATAATTTGGCCGCATCTTTGCCGCTAACGGTCAACACAGCCAAATGCGCAACCGGATAAATGGTTTCGTCATTGTCATCTACAATGGCTGGAAAAGTAATGTCAGTATCACTTTCAAACGTTGCATGTTGACTGAGTAAAAAGTTTTTCCAGTTTTGATTCATAGATGAAAGGGTAAAGTTTTAAAATAGTGGTTGATTATATAGTAACTGTCGGTTAAGTGGCTAAAAGGTGTAAGGTAAAAATAGATTACTCGGCACCTTGAGCTTTATGCTAATAAATTTTAAACCTTTAAAATATGCCAAAAGCATCTAGTGCTGCGTTATTGTTCGCAATTCAACCATCCACACGCTTAAAAAGGCTGGTTATTATTGTTCATGCACTGGCATTGCTTGCCAGTATGGCTAATGCGTTGGTTTTTTCGGTTAAAATTAGTTTATGGATGTTAGTTGGTTTACATTATCGGTTTGCCGGCAGGCGCTTAACCGCAAAAAAAGTCACTATTAAGTATTCGGAGTCGTTGGGTTGGGAGTTATCTGAAGGGTATGATTTTGCTTCGATTGACATTTTGAAATCAACCGTCATTACAACCTTTGCACTCTTTTTACATTATAAATACTCCTCTCAATCTCGACTCGGGATGTCTGGACATAAAAAAACACTACTTGTTTCAAATGATGCGTTGGCTGATAAGGATTATCGACGTCTTATCGTTAAATTGAAAACGACCGCAATAAAATAGGCGAAAATCAAGTCGTCTCTGATAAGATATGCAAATATAAAAAAAGCAGATACGGTTCGATAGATAAAGATTTGTATCGACCTGTAATTGCAGTTATCTTAAGCGCCATTAAAATAAAATAATAAGGAGAAATCGGATGTCAAAAAGTCAAAATTTGCAGGACAATTTTCTAAATACGCTTAGAAAGGAACATACGCCGGTATCGATTTTTCTTGTTAATGGCATAAAATTACAAGGAAAAGTAGATTCATTTGATCAGTATGTCATTATGCTAAAAAATACCATCAGTCAGATGGTTTATAAACATGCCATATCAACGATAGTGCCCAGTAAGTCAATAAAGATTATGCGCGATGACGAAGTCGTCAGTGGCGAGTGAGAGATTTCTACGGGCTGAATAGGCTTTTTATAGATTCATTGATGGAGTATTTTGTTGTTTGATCGTCCCGATTCCTCTGGTGAACGAGCAGTACTCGTTCACCTAACTTTTCGTTCCGGGCAGGAAGATCTTTTAGAATTAAAAGAATTGGCCAAATCAGCCGGAACAGATCCTGTTTATGTCATTACTGGCAGTCGCAAACGCCCCGACTCAAAATATTATGTCGGCAAAGGCAAGCTTGAAGAACTTAAAGCGGCGGTAGAAACCTACGCGGCCGATGTTGTTTTATTTAATCACCCGCTTGCGCCCAGTCAGGAAAGAAACCTTGAAGGCGCTTTGGGTGTTCGGGTAGTTGACAGAAATGGTCTGATTCTGGATATATTTGCCCAACGGGCACAATCTTTTGAAGGTAAGTTACAGGTTGAGCTGGCGCAATTAAAGCACTTATCAACCCGACTGGTAAGAGGTTGGACGCATTTGGAACGCCAAAAAGGTGGTATTGGTCTGCGCGGCCCCGGTGAAACCCAGTTGGAAACCGATAGACGGTTATTGAGTTTGCGTATCAAGCAGATTCAGCAGCGTTTGGACAAAGTCGATAAACAGCGGCATCAAGGTCGTAGCAAACGAAAAAAAGCCGAAGTTTCATCGGTTTCTTTGGTGGGTTACACCAATGCGGGTAAGTCTACTTTATTCAATACGTTGACGGGTGCGGATATTTACACCGCCGATCAACTGTTTGCCACTTTAGACCCGACCTTGCGCAGCTGTCAGTTGCCTAATAGCAGCGAAATTGTCTTGGCTGATACCGTTGGGTTTATCCGTCATTTACCGCATGAATTGGTCGCGGCATTTAAATCGACCTTGCAGGAAGCCAGTGAAGCTGATTTATTACTGCACGTCATTGATGCTTGTAGCGATGACAGGGATGAAATTATTGTTCAGGTCAATCAGGTTTTGGATGATATAGGCGCTGATGAAGTCAGACAGATTGAAATTTTTAATAAAATTGATTTACTGAATAACATTGAGCCGCATATTGACAGGGATGACGCCGGCAATCCGGTTCGTGTCTGGTTATCTGCTGAAACGGGAGCGGGTGTTGATCTGCTTTATCAAGTTCTGGCGGAACTGTTTTCGATTACCAAAGTTAAAAAACGTTGTTACTTACAGCCCCATCAAGGCAATATCAGGGCAAAACTATTTACTTGCGCAAAAATAATTGACGAGCATATTGATGAGTTCGGTGCCAATGAATTAGTCATTGAAATTGATGTAAAGCATTTGGGATTGTTAAAAGACGTGAAAACTGAAGATCTTGAGGCGTAAGGTTAAAGGTGTAAGAGGAGTAAGGCTAAAGGCAAAGAGTGGCTTGGGTGAAGATTGGGCTTTTTAAATTTCGCTTCTTGCCTTGAACCTTGTGCCTTTCGCCTTTTTTAAAGATTTAAGTTAGAATATTACACACATCCTGCGGGATAAATTAATCAAGTAATCCAATATGGAGTATAAGTATGTCGTGGAATGAGCCTGGCGGCGATAAGAAAGACCCCTGGAGTGGTCGAGGTGACCAGAAAGGACCTCCTGATTTAGATGAGGCAATACGCTCATTGCAAGAAAAATTAGGCAAGTTTTTTGGTAGCGGGAATGGAGATAACGAAGGTTCGCCAAGAAACTTCTCTTCAGGCGCTTCAATGAAAAGCCTTGGTTTTCTTGCAGGTGGTGCAGTCGTTTTATGGGGCTTAAGCGGGTTTTATATCGTTGATGAAGGTAATCATGGCGTTGAAACACGGTTTGGCAAATATATTGGCACTACCCAGTCCGGTTTAAATTGGCACATGCCCGCGCCTATTGAGCGGGTTGATATTGTTAATGTAAAACAACAGCGTTTTATCGAAGTAGGCTATCGCAGCGGTGGCAGTGAGCAGGTCACCGGATCAGTGCCCAAAGAAGCCTTGATGCTGACCAAAGATGAAAATTATGTCGATGTTCGTCTGGCTATTCAATATCAGGTTAAGGACGCCAAGCAATTTATCTTTAATGTGGTTAATCCTGCGTTAACCTTAAAACAGGTTACCGAAAGCGCCCTCCGTGGCGTTGTGGGTAGTAGCGCGATGGACTTTGTGTTAACCCAGGGTCGTAGTGAAATTGTTACGCTGATTAAAAAAGAAATCCAGGATGTCATGGATAGCTATCAATCAGGCATTCAGATTACCAGTGTCAACTTACAGGATGCACAACCGCCGGAACAGGTTCAAAACTCATTTGAAGATGCTATTAAAGCACGGGAAGATGAGCAACGCTTGATTAATGAAGCGGAAGCTTACTCTAATGACGTAGTGCCTAAAGCGCGTGGTGCTGCGGCCAGAAAGATACAGGAAGCTGAAGGTTATAAGGAACAGGTGATTGCTCAGGCCGAAGGTGAAACCAATCGTTTTACCAAGTTATTAACGGAATATACCAAGGCACCCGAAGTAACACGCAAACGTCTTTACATTGAATCAATGGAAGCGGTATTGACTGAAACTAGTAAAGTTTTGGTTGATGTTAAAGGTGGCAATAATATGCTTTATTTGCCGCTGGATAAAATGTTGCAGCAACAAGCATCATCGCAACCATTACCCACGAACTCACCAACAAGTACAGCCGATCAACCTCAGTCCCAACCGACTGCGGTACCGGAGTCGACTGTTGAGCGAACTTCAATTCGTAGCCGTGACGCAAGGGGACGTTAATGACACCAAATAAAATTTTAGTAGGCTTGGCAGCATTTTTGTTGTTGGTTGGCTCAATGTGTGTGTTTTCTGTTAGTCAAACAGAAAAGGCGATTAAATTTCGTTTGGGTGAAATCGTAAAAAACGATTACGAACCCGGATTACATTTTAAGCTGCCTTTTATCAACAACATCAAGAAGTTTGATGCGCGTATTCAAACGATGGACGCGAAACCCGAGCGTTTTTTAACCGCTGAAAAGAAGAACGTTATTGTTGATTCTTTTGTTAAGTGGCGTATTGGTAACGTGAGCACTTTTTATACCACCGTTGCCGGTGATATTGATCAGGCTAATTTGCGTTTGGATCAGATTATTAAAGATGCTTTTCGGAGTGAGTTTAGCAAGCGTAATATCAAGCAGTTGATTTCAACCGATCGTAGCGCAATACGTGAGATTTTAACCAACAATTCCAAGGCGGTTGCGGCTGATTTAGGTATGGAAATTATTGATGTTCAAGTGATGCGCATTGATTTACCGCCGGAAGTCAGTACATCGGTATTCCGTAGAATGGAAGCTGAACGTGAACGGGTAGCACGTGAATTTCGTTCGCAAGGTGCGGAAGCCGCCGAAAGAATTCGTGCGGATGCAGACAGACAGCGCGTTGTTACGTTGGCCAATGCTTTTCGCGATGCAGAAAAGCTGCGGGGGGAGGGTGATGCAACTTCAGCAGAAATCTATGCCAAGGCGTATGGCGCAGACACGGAGTTCTTTACTTTTTACCGTAGTTTAAATGCTTATAAAAAGACTTTTGCCAGTTCGGGCATGTTGGTGCTGGATCCTGATTCTGACTTTTTTCAGTATTTTAAGAAACAAAAGTAGCTATAAAACGTTGGGACTGTTCTTCGCAGAAAATCGCCTAAGCTAACCCAACCTGCATTTGAAAATATAAAAACGCTCCGCTTGCGGGGCGTTTTGTTTGAGTGGACATACAAAACATGCAACAAAAAGATTCCTGGCTTTTGCCTGATGGCATAGATGAAGTTTTGCCGGAAGAGGCTAAACATCTGGAAAACTTGCGCCGCAAGCTACTGGATTTGTTTGCTTGCTGGGGTTATGACCTTGTTATCCCCCCCTTTATTGATTTTCTGGATTCCTTACTGACAGGTTCTGGACATGACCTGGATTTGCAGACCTTTAAACTGACTGATCAAATTAGTGGTAAAATGCTCGGGGTAAGAGCTGACATGACGCCGCAAGTAGCCAGAATAGACGCTCATAACCTTAAGCATGAATGGCCAACGCGTTTGTGCTATGCAGGGACTATATTACATACCCGTGGCGATCCGCTGGAAAAGACCCGTAGCCCCATGCAAATTGGTGCCGAACTTTATGGGCACGCAGGCAAAGAAGGTGATGTAGAAGTTATTCGCATGATGCTGGAAATGCTGGCTATAACCGGGTTGCAAAATGTTCACCTGGATTTGGGGCATGTGGGTATTTACCGTGCTTTGTCCAGACAAGCAGAATTAACCGAGTTTCAGGAACGTGAATTATTTGACGTCTTGCAGCGTAAAGCCAGACCTGAACTTCAGGGTTTGATGGACAGCTATGCGATCGATAGTGATCTTAAGCTGATGTTTTTGAAGCTGCCCGAATTGAATGGTGGCAAAGACACGATTAATAAAGCCAGAGCCGTGTTTTTGAAAGCCAATGATGACGTAAAAAATGCCTTGGCGGATTTGGAGGCCATTGCGGAAAAACTGGCCGCGCGTTTTCCATCACTGCCTGTCAGTTTCGATTTAGCCGAGTTGCGCGGTTATCATTATCATACCGGTATGGTATTTGCCGCTTTTATACCCTCAGTTGGCAGAGAAATAGCCAGGGGCGGGCGTTATGATAATATTGGTGAGGTGTTTGGACGTGCGCGTCCGGCGACGGGTTTTAGTGCAGATTTAAAATTATTGTCATCACTTAGTAAACAAGCCTGCCAAGTAAAGTCGCATGAGCTTATTTTTGCGCCGTATTTAGATGATGTTGTGTTAAACGATAAAATCAGAGACTTACGTGCTCAGCAACTGGCTGTTGTTCAACAATTGCCAGGACAAACCGGAAGTGCAAATGAATTAGGTTGCACCTCTATTTTAGAACTAGATAATCAAAATTGGGTCGTCAGACCTTTAGCTTAAGCCTGGAAAAATTATGGGAAAAAACGTCGTTATCATCGGCACTCAATGGGGTGACGAAGGAAAAGGTAAACTGGTTGATTTATTGACCGAACAAGCACACGCAGTCGTGCGTTTTCAAGGCGGCCACAATGCCGGACATACGCTGGTAATTCGCGGCGAGAAAACCGTATTGCACCTTATTCCTTCCGGCATACTCAGGGAAAATGTGTTGTGCATGATTGGTAATGGTGTTGTGTTATCGCCGAATGCCTTAATGGAAGAAATCGAATTTTTGGAAAAAGCCGGTATTCAGGTTAGAAACCGTTTACTCATCAGTGAGGCTTGTACCCTCATTTTACCCGTGCATGTCGCTATCGATCAGGCACGTGAAAAAGCGCGTGGCGGTAAAGCGATTGGTACAACCGGACGCGGCATTGGTCCTGCTTATGAAGACAAGGCGGGGCGACGGGGCTTGCGTGCCGGCGACTTGCTGAATGCTGAAAGCTTTGCTGAAAAGCTCAAAGAGTTGGTTGAGTATCATAACTTTATGTTGACTCACTATTACCATACAGATGCCGTCGATTATCAGCAGACTCTGGATGAGGCGCTTGCCTTGGGCGAGCAAATCAAGCCTATGTTAACGGATGTCAGCGAAGCGCTTTATACGTTTCAGGCGGAAGGAAAAAACCTGTTGTTTGAAGGTGCTCAAGGTGCCTTGCTGGATATCGATCACGGTACTTTTCCTTATGTCACTTCATCCAGTACCACGGCGGGCGGCGCAGCGACAGGTAGCGGTTTGGGGCCACTTGATCTTGATTATGTTCTGGGTATTACCAAGGCTTACTCAACACGCGTTGGCAATGGGCCGTTTCCCTCTGAATTGCATGATGCTTGTGGTGATCATCTGGGTACAAAAGGTCATGAGTTTGGCGCGACTACCGGACGTAAACGTCGCACCGGTTGGTTTGATGCCGTCGCCATGCGTAAATCGGCAAAGCTAAACAGCTTAAGCGGTATTTGTTTAACCAAGCTGGATGTTCTGGATGGCCTGGCAACCATTGGTATTTGTACGGCTTATCGATTAAATGGTGAAATCACTGAAACAGCACCTTTAGGCGCGGATCAGTATGAGCAATGTCATGCTATTATTGAAGAAATGCCGGGTTGGACTGAGAACACGGCCGGTGTGACAGATTATAATGCGTTGCCTGATAATGCCAAAGCCTACATTAAAAGGCTTGAAGAACTGGTTGGCGTTAACGTGACTATCATTTCAACAGGTCCTGAAAGAGACGAAACCATTGTTCTTGAGCATCCGTTTGCTTGATGGTCGGGTTGTACTTTTCACTGAGGGTAAGCAAGTCATAAGATAGCACCATGAATAAATAAGTTGGTTTGCTTGCTTTATTTTGGTTAAGTGGAAGGATGTGCTTCTTGTTGGGGAGCACCTCTTTCATTTGAAGCCTAAAATTGAATCAGTTACAGGCTGTAACGCTTGGTAGCTTCGCGGCAACACAACTTGTTGGTTGTCCTGTCCTGTCCTGTCCTGTCTTGGCAAGGGTATTGATCAAGGGTTACCCTCTAAAAAAAATAAATTCAGGTGTAGTCAATTTACAAGCGGTCATCGATATGGAAAAAATAAAAGTTCTCTTTGTCTGTATGGGCAATATTTGTCGTTCACCGACGGCTGAAGGCGTTTTTGAAAAACTGCTTAAAGAACAAAATTTAGAGCCGTATTTTACTATCGATTCAGCGGGTACTCATGCGTATCATGTCGGTGAGCCACCTGACTGGCGCTCGCAACAGGCGGCTTTAGATCGGGATGTTGAGCTTGCCCATTTACGCGCCAGAAAAGTTATTATGGGCGATTTCGAGGATTTTGATTTCTTGTTGGCAATGGATGATGATAATTTTGTCACCCTGATGAATGCCTGTCCCGAAGCCTATAAGAGCAAAATCAGCTATTTTCTTGATTACGCACCGCAGCTGGATGTCAGGGAAGTGCCTGATCCCTACTTTGGCGGAAAATATGGTTTTGAGCGGGTATTGGATATGATAGAAGCGGCTTCGGTGGGGTTTTTATCCATGTTACAGAAAACAGGGCGCGTTAATGAAAAAGTCTAAGGTGACGTCATGGCAATAGTATCCAATACCGTTGGGTATATGGATGGTGATGTGTTGCTGGAGGCTTTTTTTGCTTTTGACGATTCATTAACAGGTCGTAGACCCGCCGTTTTAATTAATCATACGTGGGCTGGCAGGGATGATTTTGTTGCAGAAAAAGCTAAAAAAATAGCCGCATTAGGTTATGTCGCTTTTGCTGTTGATATGTATGGTAAAGGCATTTTGGGTACAACGGCTGAAGAAAATGCAAAGCTCATGCAGCCTTTTATGGATAATCGGCATATCCTTGCAAAGCGTATGCAAGCAGCGCTGTATGCCGTGAAATTATTACCTTGGGTTGATGACAGTAAAGTGGCGGCGATGGGTTTTTGTTTTGGTGGCTTGTGTGCACTTGATTTAGCCAGGACGGGTGCTGATTTAAAAGGCGTCGTTAGTTTTCATGGTTTGTTGGGAGCCCCGGACAATACTCAGAGTAATCGTATTAAAGCCAAGGTTCTGGTTTTGCATGGTCACGATGATCCTATGGGGCCTGTTGAGGAAGTCATTGCTTTTGAACAGGAAATGACGCAAGCGGGTGTGGACTGGCAGTTTCATACCTTTGGCAATACAATGCACGCATTTACCAATCCGGTTGCTAATAATCCTGATTTTGGAACCGTATTTCAGCCTAATGCAGACCGGCGTTCATGGTTGTTGATGGAAAACTTCCTGACGGAAATCTTTGCATAAATCTTAACCTATCAACACCTTCGACTCACTATTGACGTGTGTTATAATAGCCAAGTTATTTAAAGTCATATAGACGCACTCAACGAAAGGAATCGTGAACGGTGCGGTTGTATTTAATCAATAAACCCTATCGATGCTTTGTTATCGGTAAACTGTTTATAATAGGGATCAATGTCAAACTTCGCTAAAGAAATTATTCCAGTCAATCTCGAAGACGAGATGAAACAGTCCTATCTCGATTACGCCATGAGCGTTATCGTGGGTCGAGCACTTCCAGATGTCAGAGATGGCTTAAAACCGGTTCATCGTCGCGTGTTATATGCGATGAGTGAGTTAGGAAACGATTGGAATAAGCCTTACAAAAAATCAGCCCGTATTGTCGGTGATGTTATTGGTAAATATCATCCTCATGGAGATACTGCGGTTTATGACACCATGGTTCGTATGGCTCAGTCTTTTTCCATGCGTTATATGCTAATTGACGGGCAGGGTAATTTTGGCTCTGTTGATGGTGATCCACCTGCCGCCATGCGTTATACGGAAGTTCGTATGGCGAAAATAGCCCATGAACTGCTGGCTGATTTGGATAAAGAGACGGTTAACTTTATCCCTAACTATGATGAGTCAGAAATACAGCCAGAAGTATTGCCCACCCGTGTGCCTAATTTATTGGTTAATGGTTCATCAGGTATTGCTGTGGGTATGGCGACCAATATACCTCCGCATAATTTGACGGAAGTGGTTAGTGCCTGTTTGGCAATGATTGATAATCCTGATGTCACTATCTTTGATTTAATGG
>JBAXUR010000079.1:0-15284 GCA_037129595.1 Methylococcaceae bacterium
TAGCCGTTATTCAGCCCGTTTTATTAAATTTAATCGCCAGCCATATTATTGTCGAGTTTAAAGATCCAGACGAAGTCAATGATGGGGTTTATCAACCTGCAATTGATATTAACAGACTGACTATTGCGTATATAATCAACGCACTGGAACAGTGTGGACAAAACCATTTGCCGGATATCAGTCAGGAGAAACTGTTTATGAATGCCGTCAATAACTTTAGAAACTTGATGGAAGCTTCTGAACAAAACAGTTTATTAAAAGATATTTAATGCTAAAAACACAGGTAAGCCACACAAATCGTATCACTGTTAATCAGAGAGAAATAACAACGTGTGTAAATACCTGTGCAAAGGCAGTTACCCGGTACTTTATTTAGTTACCGGTTTTTCAAGAACAGGTACAGGTACAGGCACGGGAACCGGGGTTGGAATACTACTTTGAGAAACCGGTTGTTTAGGCTCTTTTGCAAGTCTTTCGCGGCGCTCCCCTTCGCCATAAAGCGTAAAAGTGATCATGACAAAAATAGTTGTTATAACAACTATCATAAATCTGTCCGGTTTTTTCAAAAAGAACAGGGGCCATTGAGGCTTATACATTCCAGTGATGAAAAAAAGAATTGTCCATAATCCCAAGTCGAAAGCGTAATTTACCATTTATATTTACCTGTTAATGTTCATTTAGTTAGAATTACATTATTATTAAGTTGAGCGGCTTTTTGCAGCGCACTTTGCTATTTTAACGGTTTTATTTTGTTAAGGTTTGAATTGTTCATATTGGTTTCGCTGATAGTCAATAAAGCGGCTTTTATTACTTTACACGTTTTATAATACAGACACATCCCGTGTCGAAAAAAGCTTTCTTGCGAGCTTTTTATTATTAAAAATCAGGAGGCTCTAATGAGCGGCTTTGGTGTATTTGTTTTAGCGTTATTTATTTTCGCGGTTTTGCTGGTGTTTATGAGTGTTAAGTCTGTGCCTCAAGGTATGGAATACACCGTCGAGCGTTTTGGTAAATATACCAATACACTAACACCGGGATTAAATATTATCATGCCGATTATTGACCGTATCGGCAAGCAAATGATTATGATGGAACAGGTCATGGATGTGCCGTCACAAGAAGTTATCACCAAAGATAACGCCATGGTAACGGTAGACGGTGTGGTTTTTTATCAGGTGATGGATGCCGCCAAAGCCGCTTATGAAGTCAGTAAGCTGGATTGGGCCATTTTAAATCTGGTGATGACCAATATTCGTACCGTGATGGGATCGATGGATCTTGATGAATTACTGTCTCGTCGCGATGACATCAATGCCCGACTGCTTAGGGTTGTAGACGATGCAACAACACCATGGGGCATTAAAGCCACACGTATTGAAATAAAAGATATTGCGCCACCCAAAGATTTGGTTGAAGCCATGGGACGACAAATGAAAGCCGAGCGCTTAAAACGCGCCTCCATTCTGGAAGCTGAAGGGTTAAGGCAATCCGAGATTTTACGTGCTGAAGGTGCGCAACAAGCGGCAATTCTGGATGCGGAAGGACGCAAAGAAGCCGCTTACCGTGATGCTGATGCCCGAGAACGTCTGGCTCAGGCTGAAGCCAGGGCAACATTAATGGTATCGGAAGCAATCAGCAAAGGTGACATACAGGCGATTAACTATTTTGTCGCGCAAAAATATATTGAAGCCTTAAAACACATAGCCTCAGCGGAAAACAGCAAACTGATTTTTATGCCGCTTGACGCATCTGGCGTGATTGGCGCTCTGGGTGGTATTTCCGAACTGGCAAAAGAAGCCCTTAATAAAAAGAGCTAACCATGACTGAACTGGTGTTTGTTTTTTGGTATTGGTGGGTCATAGCGCTTATTCTTCTGGTAGTAGAAATTCTGGCTCCCGGTTTTTTCTTTCTATGGATGGCCATATCAGGCTTTGTAACAGGTGCACTGGCCTTTCTGATACCGGCAATCGGCATGAACGTACAAATCCTGGTTTTTTCCGTACTGTCGGTTGTAACCATCCTTACTTGGAAATTTTATGGCAAAAAACATCCTATAGAATCAGACCATCCCTTATTAAACCAACGTGGCATTCAATATATGGGTAGAGTTTTTAGTCTGTATGAACCTATAAAAAATGGTCAAGGTAAAATTAAAGCGGATGATTCTATCTGGAAAGTGCAGGGTGAAGACTGCGACATAACGACCCGTGTGAAAGTGATTGCCGTGCGTGGAACAGTGTTTGAGGTGGAAAAAGTCGAGTAGGTATTGTCGAGAAGCAAATATTAACGCTTTGACTGATCGATCCATGACAGGGTGATTGCGATGAAACAGCATATCACTATTTGCAACAACTGGAAACGCACTCCTGGTGACCTAAGGAACAGCTTGGGAAACCCGACATGAATTTATATTGATGAAAGATAACGCCATTTCTCTAAATGTCTGGTGTGAGAACTGGCGTTTTCACATGACACAAACACTTTCGTTGGAAACATCCGCTGTAATTCAAAGAATCTGGGATTAGTCCAAAAACAGCGGGGAGTCGCTATTTTTGAGTAAATATTTCCCTTGCTCCCAGCGTGGAAATACTCAAAAATATCACGACCAATTAGATTACTACACAAGCCTCCAGCCGTCTTGGTCACTCGCTCACCACCCAACGAATAACGAATAACGAATAACGATAGATTGTGCGAGCAAAGCGAACCACAATCTATCCTTATTCGTTTTGGGCACCATACATAGTGGCCGACTGTTGCCTGTCACGTAACACTATTTACTGCCAATTCTACGTCTGCTTTAGACTAAATGACTAATGCCGGCATTCTTGATGCTTTGACAGATACTGACGACAGAATGGCTTACACCCTGCAAAGTGCCTTTGGTTTTATAAAGACAAGAACTTTTTACCATTCTGCCGTCACACATCAACACAGCTTCAAAAGGACTTGCTATTATCCGTGCTTATCAGTTAAACCCGTGTTATCTGTGTTCTATTTTTTAAAGATTGAGTCGTTACAAACTCACGTCTATTTGATGGCTGTTTCTGATGAGACTGACGAGATTTTAAATTTCTCAACCGATTGTTTGAAGCGTTTAAAATCATCAAAACCTGCATTTTTACCGTAACGTAACTTAATAAATAAATGGGTAATTTGATCTATGGACGATGATTGTTCGGGTAATATTATTTTGATTCTTTCGGCAAAATCTTTTGCGCCTTCACCTTGCCCTTTTGATAATCCGTATTTGGCCAATTTTTTACAAAACCGATTATAAATACGCAAGACCGGATCAATGGCTGGTTGTTTTTGATATAACAATAGCCAGCTTAGCAGGGCGGTTATCAAGCCAATGCTGCCAATCATCCAGTAAATCATGGCTTTGATGTCAGTGATGCCTAAGGATGACAAGAAGCTGGATTGGTTTTTGTTATCGTAGTTGATGACCCAGCGTTGCCAGTTGTAATCAATATTGCTCCACAATTGACGGGTCTGTTTTAGCCAGTTAAAAGCCGTTTGTGCAGCGGCACCGGTGGGTGCAAAACTAATAATGCCGCCGGGCATCAGTTGGTCTATATTGATATTTCGCTCGATTCTTTCCGGTGCAATAGCGGCCGTGGGGTCAAAGCGAACCCAGCCTTTATTTTCCAACCAGACTTCTGCCCAGGCATGGGCATCCGCTTGGCGTATTTCCAAAAAATTGCCGACTTTGTTCCACTCGCCACCCTGATAACCGGTGACCACACGGGCAGGAATGTTGGCAACCCGCATCAAATACACAAAGGCGGCGGCGTAATGGCTGCAAAATCCGTAACGGGTTTCAAACAAGAAGGTTTCAATCGGGTTTTCTTCCATCAAGGGTGGTGTTAAGGTGTAATGAAAATCTTCCTGTCTAAAATGGGTTAACAACTGCTTAATAAAATCATCGGGGGTACTGTCAAAGCCGTGCAATTGTTTGACCAGTTGTTTGATTTTAGCGGATGGCGGGCTGGGTAATTGCGTGGCGTCCTTGTATTCGGTACGGGTGATAAAGCCGGTGTTGTAGTTGAGATAAGAGGTGATTTTATACTCGGTTCGTTTATCCGGACTTTCTGAGGTAAGCAGTTGATAGTTGGCATTTTGGCTTATCGGTAAGGTATAGTCTGCCGGCATCTCCAGTGCAAAAACCCAGTTTTTATTCTGCGGCTCCATTAACAGGGTGTATTGATAAGGCGATCCTGTAAAAACAGGTTTGTCTAAAAACTGTTTAAACCGCAAATCGGTTACCTGCGTCCACTTTTTGCCATCGGTATGAGACAAAACCGGCCCACGCCAGTAGCGTTGACTGGGCTGCGGTAAGGCTCCCGTAAATTTAACCCTGAAAACCAGTTCGTCCGACATGCCCAAGTCACTAATAGATCCGGGTTCCATGCTATCGCTCAAGCCCGCTTTAGCTTGGTGTTGCTCGTTAAAAAACATCCACTTGGGCGCTTCAATTCGGGGAAACAGTATAAATAAAACCACCGCCATGGGGATGGCCTGAAGCAGAATAATACCGGCCGTTTTTAAGGCGGCGAAGGGCGGCGGCTTGCTGCTGTTGATACAAACCAGGGTCGCCAACAGCACACAGCAAACAAACAAAATATAAGCGGCCATCAACAGACTTTGCTGATATAAAAACTGTGAAGCCGCAACGATAAAAGCCAGATAGGTAATCAGATAAAGCTCACGCTCTGATTTAATCTCCAATAACTTAAGTCCCAAGGCGGTGACAAACAGGCGGGTTCCTGCATCCCGTCCCAATAAACCGTGATGCTGGCTATAAATCAAAACCAGTCCGCAGACGGTCAGAAAAAAAAGCGTCAGTTTATTGGGTAGCCAGTTTTGTTTCCAGATACCGATAAAACGCCAGCTTAACAGCAGATAAAAAAAGGCGAACAAGGGTATCGGAATATTTTTGCTATGCGGAAAGGCAATCAGCCCGATGGACGCCAGCAAAAAAATTAAAATGCTTTTGTTTGGATCACTGCTCATATTTTTAAAACAAGGCCAGTGCTTCCAGGCACTTTCTGCTGTGCCTTATCCCCGTATCGGGCAACAGCTTTAATCCGGACAAAGAAAAACCATAAGCTATGCCGATACGCTCGGCATCAATCACCCAGCGGCATAGCTGGCTTAAGCGCTCTTCGATATTATGTCCGGGGGTCTTATCGTAATCCAGCCAAATTTCCGCTGAACCGTCCCCTCCATATTGTTTACTAAATAACCCCAGCCCTTTGGCAAAGGCTTTCCAGTGTATTTGTTTGATAGAATCACCTGGCAGATATTCTTTTAATCCATAAAAATCATCAACGCCCTTCTGGCTAAAGCCCTGCTTGGCTTGGGCTGAAGGCGATTCTGGAAAGGGCAGTTCTTGCAAAGAAGGTTTTGGATAAACCAGTGCTTTAAGTGTAAACCGGACCGGTGACCAAACCCTAAATAAACCCAACGGATAGGTACTGGACAGGGTTATTGTACCTGCCGTGTGCCAGCCTCTTTTTTTGGTGAGAGAATACAGGGTTACGCAGGTTTTGCATTGCGGCTTTATCGTCAAGCTTTCGGGCTGTTCCAATTTAATCTGTAAATTAAAGCGCTCTACATTGACCGGATTATTGATATAAATAGTAAAACCGGCCGCTTCTCCGGCAAAAACTGCCTTAGTCTGGCCTTTTTGTAACACCAGACCTGCCAACGCTTTATAGCTATGTAAAATGGTAATAAAAAAAATGCTGGCTAATAGAAAAGCCAGTAAATAGACCAGGTTATTGTTATAAACAAAGGCAATCAATAATAATAAAGCCGTCAGTATGGCAAAGTTAATGCCGCGATAGGTGGGTAAGATAAAGATGCGCCGATGCGTTAATGTTATCGGTTCGTCTGTCGCTTGCTCACCACTAATAAAACGGCTAAGCCGGAAGCGCTCTTTTAAAGACAAGGTATTCAATGGACGGGCACTTTGGCTAGAATGGGCGCAACGATAGCCGCTGAATCATTGTTGCCTGACCTTAACCTGTGTCCGGCAACAGCCGCCAACACGGCTTGCAAATCCTCGGGAATAACGGTATCACGCTGCTCTATAAAAGCCCAGGCTTTGGCCGCGTTAAGCAAGGCTAACCCGGCTCGGGGTGAAAGACCGCAATGATAGTCTGATGACTCCCGCGTAAAGTTAATGATGGCCTGGCAATAATCCAACACGGCGTCGGATACATAAACGTCGGCCGCCGCATCCTGCATCTTTAGCAGTTGTTCTGGCGGCAACTTTACCGGCAGCGATTCAATTAAAGCATGCCGATTTTGCCCCTTAAGCAAAAGTCTTTCTGCATCATAATCAGGATAACCCAATTCAAGGCGCATTAAAAAACGGTCTAATTGCGACTCCGGCAAAGGAAATGTGCCTATTTGATGGGATGGATTTTGGGTGGCAATAACAAAAAAAGGATTGGGCAACGGATAGGTTTTGCCTTCCACAGAAATAGTGTGCTCTTCCATGGCCTCTAAAAGTGCACTTTGTGCTTTGGGAGACGCGCGATTAATTTCATCCGCCAACACCATTTGATTAAAGATGGGGCCGGGATGAAATTTAAAAGTGAGGTTTTTAGCATCAAAAATGGACGCGCCTATAATGTCTGCCGGTAAAATATCACTGGTAAATTGAATCCTCTGATACTTTAATCCCAGTAATTTTGCTAACGTATACGCTAACGTTGTTTTGCCTACGCCGGGAATATCTTCTATCAGTAAATGTCCTCGCGCAATCAGGCAGCACAGGGCAAGACGAATTTTATGCGCTTTACCCAGAATGATTTGATTGGCGGCATCCAGTAGATGATGTGTGTCATTTTGCATAAGGGATGATAGGATATCGAAAGTTATTGTGCTTCAGCTTGGTTTAAAAGCCGGATACAAAATTTAAGAATGCCTCCATTTTACAAAAAGAGCAATAGTCTAATGAATGAATATGAAGAAGTCCGCAACCATTTAGTCGCCATGCTGGAAGATTTGAATCTTAGATTGTCCAGAATTACCAATAATGTCAGACATTCTGACACGCCTTTAGAAAAAGATTTTGCGGAGCAGGCGACGCAAAACGAGAATAATGAGGTGATGGATTACTTGGGTAATTCAGCCCGAACAGAAATAGACTTGATCAATCAGGCTATTGCCAAAATAGACAGCGGCCACTACGGTATTTGTCAGGTTTGCGATGAGCCTATTAATAAAGAGCGTTTAAAAGCCATGCCCCATTCTGTTATGTGTGTTAAATGTGCCAGTAAAGCGGGGCATTAAGATTTCAAAATTTGATTTTAACAATCAAACCCTTCTGTTGTATTATGCGAAAACTTTTACGCGCCCGTCAATAACCTGTTTAAGCCCCTGATAAGGAATCTCTTAAATTGTGCCAGAGATAATGTGAAGAGAAACCTATGCTAAAAATATTTTTACGCTGGCTACTGATTTTGTTGTACAAGGTCGAGGTTACCGGCCTGGATAATTACGCTAAAGCCGGAAAACGGGTGTTGATTATAACTAATCACACCTCTTTTTTGGATCCCTTGCTACTGGGTGTGTTTTTACCCGATGACATAACCTTTGCCATCAATACGCAGGTTTCTCAACGCTGGTGGTTAAAACCTTTTTTGAGGTTGTCGAAAGTATTCCCGATGGATCCCACGCATCCATTATCCTTAAAAGATTTGATTCATTATCTTGAAAATGACACCAAAACCGTTATTTTTCCGGAAGGTCGAATTACGGTGACCGGTTCATTAATGAAAATTTATGACGGCACGGGCATGGTCGCCGACAAATCCAATGCTACCATTTTGCCTGTGCGCATATCGGGTGCGCAATATACGCATTTTTCAAAGTTACACAGAATTGTCCGTTTACGCTTATTTCCTAAAATAACCATTCAAATTTTACCGCCTACGCATATTTCAGCGCCCAAAAATCTCAGAGGCAAGGTGCGTCGTACTTACTGTGGTCACTTGTTGGCTGACATTATGACTAACATGATGTTTGCCACAGCTATTTACCGACAAACCATTTTTGCCAGTTTACTTGAGGCACGCAAGGTGCATGGCGGTCAGCATAAAATAGCTGAAGACCTGGATCGCACCCTCTTGTCTTATGATGATTTAATCACGCGCAGCATGGCAATCGGTCATGCCTTAAAAAACATCACGGCAACCGGTGAAAATGTGGGCATTTTTCTGCCCAATTCCAGCAAAACCCTCATGACTATCTTGGGCTTACAGTTGCACGGTCGTGTGCCCGCCATGTTAAATTATTCAATGGGTTCGGAAGGTATGCCGTCTGCCTGTAAAATCGCTCAAGTTAACACTGTATTAACGTCCCGCCGCTTTATAGAACTGGGTCATTTTAGTGACGAAGCTGACCAGTTAAGCAAGCAGTGTACATTAATCTATCTGGAAGATTTGGCTAAAAATATTTCTGCACTGGACAAGTTAACTGCGCTGATAAAAAGCAAAACGACGACTTTTTGGTATAACGATAAACAATTCAATCCGGATAGTCCGGCGGTGGTTTTATTTACCTCAGGATCGGAAGGCACTCCCAAAGGTGTCGTGCTTTCCCATGCCAATATTATAGGCAATCTAAAACAATTGGAAGCCTGCATCAGCTTTAATGCCAAGGATATAGTGCTCAATTTTTTGCCGATGTTTCATTCTTTTGGCTTTACGGTGGGTACTGTGCTACCGATAATTAGTGGTATGAAAACTTTTTTTTATCCAACACCCCTGCATTATAGCGTTATCCCTGAAATTGCTTATGAAATCCATGCCACTATTATGTTTGGCACCAATACTTTTTTTGCAGCTTATGCCAAGCAAGCTCATCCTTATGACTTTTATAATATGCGCTATGTGGTTGCCGGAGCCGAAAAGCTACAGGAAAACACCCGCCAAATATGGGCAGAAAAATTTGGAATTCGTATTTTGGAAGGTTATGGTGCCAGCGAAACCTCACCGATAATATCCGTTAACACACCGGTATATTATAAATCGGGTACTGTGGGTCGCTTTATGCCTTTTATAGAACACAAGCTGGAACCCGTTCCAGGCATTAATGATGCCGGACAATTGCATGTCAAAGGCCCCAATATCATGTTGGGTTATCTGTTGGCGGACAACCCAGGTACTCTGGTTCCGCCTGAATCAGTTTATGGCAAGGGCTGGTATGATACCGGCGATATTGTTAATGTTGATGATGATGGTTTCATCAGCATTCGCGGTCGTAGTAAGCGTTTCGCTAAAATCGGTGGCGAAATGGTCTCCTTAACCGCAGTAGAACAACTGGCGATTAATGCTTGGCCGATTTCACAGCACGCGGCAATCAGTTTGCCCGATGCAAAAAAAGGTGAGCAGATTATATTAGTGACCACTCAAAAACAAGCAACTGTTAATGATTTGGTTGCGGCTTCGCCAGGCGTTGCAAACATTTGTCTACCCAAGAAAATTTTAATCGTTGATGAAATTCCGGTCATGGCGACGGGCAAAATCAATTACCCAGCGGTTACCGCACTGGTAACGGGCAAATAGCGGGCATGAAATAACTTTGGCTTATGAAATATATATCCTTCCTCTACTCCGCTACACTCAAGGCAAATCCAAAACGGTAAAGAGAAATTTAATGAATCCTGTCATGGCGATTACCCATTCTCATCCACAGAAAGGCATCGACTTACCAAAATGAATAATGGCAAGGTAATCGCCAATATTGTTCAGGTTATTGAGCGGAAGATTTTTCTGGCGGAAGTTTGTTGGGAAAATGGCCGGATTATCGCCCTTAACAAACGCGACATTGAAGACCCTCGTTTGACTTATTTAATACCCGGCTTTATCGATGCGCATGTTCATATCGAAAGCTCTATGCTCACACCTTGCGAATTTGCCCGTATTGCCTGTCGGCATGGCACCGTAGCCACGGTTTCAGATCCCCATGAAATTGCTAACGTACTGGGGCTGGAAGGTATTTCTTTTATGGTGGATAACGCACGGTTAACCCCTTTACAGATTTTTTTTGGCGCGCCGTCCTGTGTCCCTGCAACGCCTTTTGAAACCGCAGGTGCCCGGCTTGAAAGCGAACAACTGGCGTTTCTTTTTAAAAACAAAATCACCACCTATTTATCAGAAATGATGAATTACCCCGCCATTTTGAATAACGATCCGGCTATACTGGCAAAGCTCGCATTAGCCAAGCGTTATGGCTGTCCTGTTGACGGTCATGCACCCGGTTTAACCGGTGAGGCTATGCGACGTTATGTGATGGCAGGTATTTCTACCGACCATGAATGCAGTTCTCTGAATGAAGCGAAAGAAAAATTGGCAGCCGGACTTTCTATTTTAATCAGGGAAGGTTCCGCTGCGCGTAACTTTGAAGCCTTACATCCGCTAATCAGCCAATATCCTGACAACGTCATGTTTTGCAGCGATGATAAACATCCTGATGATTTAGTCGCCGGACATATCAACTTATTGGCCGCAAGGGCAGTCGCCAAGGGCCACTCTATCTTTGATGTGTTGCGTTGCGCCTGTTTAAATCCGATTAAACACTATAATTTACCCGTTGGTCAATTAAAAGTGGGTGACCCTATGGATGCAGTAGAAGTCGAAAACCTGTCTTCTTTTAGGCCTGTCAGTACCTGGATAGCGGGACAAAAAGTAGCTGAGCAGGGCAAAAGCCTGTTAACCAGTATAAAACCCACTCCGATTAATCGTTTTAATACCCGAGCTATTACAGCTTCTGATCTGGAGATAAGTGCAACTGGTCAGCAAATTCGAGTCATAAAAGTAGTGGATGGCGAATTATTTACCCATGAAGTACTGCATTATCCTAAAATTAAAAACCAAAAAATAATACCTGACCCGGATCGGGATATTTTATTATTGGCCGTTATTAACCGCTATCATCCCGCCAAACCCGCAGTGGCTTTTATCGAAGGTTTCGGTTTGCAACAAGGCGCGTTAGCCTCTAGCGTCGCCCACGATTCTCATAACATTATTGCCGTTGGCACCCATGTCGCCTTTATTTGTCAGGCGGTTAACTCTATTATTGCAGCCCAAGGCGGCATCGCCATTGCCAACAAGGAGGGAGTTAAACTTTTACCGCTTCCCATTGCCGGCTTGATGAGTGATGACGACGGCGATTGCGTTGCCGCGCGTTATGCAGATCTGGATAATAATGCCAAACAAATGGGCTCACCGTTACGCGCCCCTTTTATGGCGTTGTCTTTTATGGCCTTATTGGTGATTCCTGATTTAAAACTTAGCGATCAGGGTTTATTTGATGGAAGAACGTTTACCTTTACTTCATTGACAGTGTAACCGGTATGCGCGGGTTATGGTTAAATCAACCACTGCTTACCATTATTCGTTATCATCGTAAAGTTTCAGTAACATTAAAAGGAAGCCATGTTCCCTAGCGTATCTGTCAGAGAAGTATACAATAGTGATAGTTGAATAGAATCTTTGAGCATTCAACCAGTAAAATAACGATGGTAATATTGCCTCAAAAGTGACCTGTATCACAAGCGGTGTTGTGAAATTACAAAAATAAAGTATGCTTATTTTACAAATCATACCATTGAAAAATTTTAGGCAGTCGACAAATCGGCTGTGTGTTTTATAACAAGAGGAGAATGAAAATGACTGAAACAATGAAGGTTGTACTGGCTGTTCTTGGCGTTTTTGTAATCGGTTTTATTATGGTGGGCGTCAGTAAAGATGAGCCGTCTGATGCACAAAAGGAAGCGGGGTCATCGATCAGAAACCTGGTTGCAATACAGACCATGGCGAATGACAAATGTCCGGTGGCGATTAAAAAAGAAACAGGAGAACAAGTCTATTTTCCTAGTGAAACAAAAAGCGATAAAGAAACATACGTCACTTTAATTTGGGAAGGTGAAAACGCTAAAACAGGTGGCTTCAAAAAATCCAGTTGCACTTTACTGGGCTCTTTGGGTGGAATCTCTGAGTTAATTATCGATGATAAAGTCATCATACAGAAAAAGAACTAGATTTTACTTTGCCTTCTGATTAAGTCATGTAGGTTCGGCATGATTTTAATAGGGCGATTTTTAAGGTATTTTGCCCGCCGACTGGTTATGCGTATGGCGTAACACGCGGTTACTATTACGCAATTATCGACTGGCAATACGAGCGGGCATCAATCATCCAATTCAAAAAAGGTAAGGTCAGAAAATAACATGCTAAAACAACAAATAAATAATTTTTATGACAAAAAGAATGGTTAAGGGAGTTTTAAAAACGTGGAAAGAAGATCGAGGGTTTGGCTTTATCAAACCGGATAATGGCGGGAAAGATATTTTTATACATATTTCTGCACTAAACGCCGTAAGTCGAAGACCCACAACAGGTGATGTGATTTTTTACCAAATTGCCAAAGATAATCGAGGTAAATACAAAGCCATTAATGCCCAAATTGAAGGTGTAAGCCTGACAGACGACAAGGCAGATGACTTGCTAAAAACCGGTAGACTCAAAAAAACGGCGGTAGTCATGGCAATCGGGTTAATTATTATTATCGCTGTTGCTGTATTTCTTAGCTATAAATAGTAAACAAGACAGATTTTTAAAAACAGACAGACGTCCAAAGTACAGCCACACCTATTAGTCAATGTCGGTAATCCGGGCAGTTATTGCCCGGTTTATTTCCGGTAAAAATAGACCGATAGTTTAATTATTTTCTCTGTAGGTACCCAAAAGTCGGTGCTCACAGGGGAATAATTATTCCTGGCAACAGACTAATGCTGTTGCACCATGAAATTCTTAAGTGGTTTATTAAGAACACACAGAAAATACCTCCCATGATTCGCTTAGGAACGCGCATGAAATAACTTGACCATTTATATTCCCTCACCCCAGCCCTCTCCCAGAGGGAGAGGGAGCAAGATGCCGAAGTTATTTTATGCACATTCCTTAGTTCCCACGCTCCGGCAGCACTGCCCACAGCTAAACAAAAGTTGTTTAAAAACCAGAGTGCAACAGCTTCAGTTGCCTGCACAGTCAGCATTAAAACAGCCCCACAAAGGGCTATTTCTTTCATATTGAAACCAAAGTAACCATCAACATGTTAATAAGCACAATCCAGCTTGCCTGATCTTTTAAACTAAAAACCAGCGGATCATCGTGCATTTCACCGCGTGCCGTTTTTAACCACAATCGGGACACCCAATAAGCCATCAATGGGCATAACAGCCACAATAAATCCGGATAGGCATACTTGCCAATACTTGCCGGACTGCCAATAAATAAGGCTAACACCCCTACTGACAGATAACCTGAGGCAACACCCATCGCACTCAATATAGAATAATCGGAGACCTGATAATCCCTAAATTTCCTATTTTTGGCCGCCACCTGTTGAAGGGGTATTAATTCGGCGCAGCGCTTGACTAATGCCATACTGAGAAAAATAAACATGGAAAATCCCGGTAACCACGATGACATCGGCACCTCTATGACATAAGCGCCCGCCACAATGCGAAGGGTATAAAGTGATGCCAGTAATAACACATCTATCAGCATAATTTGCTTAAAGTAAAATGAATAACTGATCGTTAAAACCAGATAAGCAAGCAGGGTAAACAGGAAGTAATCTGACAACTGGGCTGCCAGGCCAAAACCTGCGCCGAACAGTGCCAACATTCCTAAAATACCTGAAGCCAAATCAATATTACCCGCGGCAAAGGGGCGTTTGCATTTGCCTGGATTATGCCTGTCAGAGATCCGGCCAAGTAAATCATTAAACACATAAGTCGCCGAGGCGACCAGACCAAAAGCCAGAAAAGCTAAAGCTATCTGAGTAACTGCAGAAAAATTGAAGGCATGTGCTGTCAAAACAGGTACGCCCAGCAATAGATTCTTTGCCCACTGATGCGGTCGAATTGCATGCAGCCATGTTTTTTTTCGCGAAGGACGATCATCAAATACTTTTTCCACGCCATAACGACGCTTTCTGACGGCAGTCATTACGCCAATATCGGGATTAACAATAATGGCTCGACGCGCTTTGGCCCAAATAGCAAGATCAACTCGCGCATTGCCGGCATAATCAAATGCCGAATCATTGCAGCAATTTAATATCGCTTCCAACTTGCGGGTGCCTTTTAGATTATTATGCCCGTCACTGGCCAATACCTGCTTAAAAATCCCCAGACGTTTGGCTACGGGCTCAGCCAAACTTCGATCAGAAGCTGTCGCCAAATATAAAGTTCGCCCCTGCATGGCCTCGTTTTTTAAAAACTCAACAAACTCATTTTGCAGGGGTAAGGCATCAAAATCGACTACCGCGCGTAACGCTATTTCTTGTTTAAAGCGAGCCCTACTGAAGGCCAGCCAGTACAGCATAACCAACAACATCCACGGTTGTTTTTTTAATAACAAGACCGCACTTTCAATTAATAAATCAGTTTTTATAAGGGTTCCGTCCAGATCAACAAAAAGCGGCACCGAATCAGGGAGCGCACTCTTTTTATCAGACGAAGGCTGTTCGGGTGCTATTTTTTTAATCATTTTAACAAATCTTGAGTTAGCCTAACTTCCGCTTCACGGTATTTTTCCGCACAGAATGCAGCAACTTCCGCGGGCAATGAAGGACCTGGGGCCGTTTTATTCCAGTCCAGCGTTTCCAGATAATCGCGAATATACTGCTTATCGAAACTGGGAGGGCTGATACCTACCTGATACTGATCAGCAGGCCAGAACCTTGATGAATCAGGTGTTAGTGCCTCATCAATTAAATATAAAACCCCGGCCTCATCAACCCCGAATTCAAATTTGGTATCGGCAATAATAATGCCTCGCTCTTTGGCGTAGTCTGCCGCTATTTTGTAGAGCTTCAGGCTGGCGTCACGCACCTGCTCAGCCAGGTCTTGTCCCATCAATGCAACCGTTTGCTCAAAAGAAACGTTTTCATCATGCTGATCAACCGCCGCTTTTGTCGATGGCGTATATATAGGCTCAGGTAATTGCTGAGCTTGCTGCAAACCCTCCGGTAATTTGATGCCGCAGATAACCCCTGAGGCTTGGTAATCTTTCCAGCCGGAACCGATGAGATAGCCACGCACGATAGCTTCAACCGGCAGCGGTTTTAATATTTGAACGACAATGGCGCGTCCTTCAATCTCGGCACGTTCAGCCGCATCAGGCACAACCTGCTCCAACGGAATATCCGTTAAATGATTAGGCAGGATAGTCTGCAACTTTTTAAACCAGAAA
>JBAXUR010000008.1:0-47267 GCA_037129595.1 Methylococcaceae bacterium
CTACCCATCCTACAAAACCGACACCTCAAAAGCCAAACAAAACCACAACACCCAACGTAGGATGGGTAGAGCAACGCGAAACCCATCAACTGCGTTCTACCCATCCTACAAAACCGACACCTCAAAAGCCAAACAAAACCACAACACCCAATGTAGGATGGGTAGAGCAACGCGAAACCCATCAACATTACTAATACACGATGGCTATAACCCCCATAGACTATAAATAACATTTAAGCAAAAATTACCAAAAAAAAACAGCCCCATGTTATAGTACATTCAAATAATGAACAGCGATACTACCTATTGCTGTAGGAGCGGCTAAAGCCGCTCCTAAAAAAATCAACACCCGCGCTTGCTGACCGTGACACAGCATGGCGGTAGCGTGGAGAAACCCCTACCCCAAACAAACCACTCGCCCGTTATTTCGGTATGATCAGCCAAGACCTCGCTGCGCAGGATGGCAAAATAAAACAAATATAACAATCATGCCCCAAAAAGAAAGCCATCTAAAAGTACTCCGTATCCTTGAGACCAACCCACATATCAGCCAACGCGAACTGTCCCAAGCGTTAGGCGTTAGCTTGGGCAAAACCAACTACTGCCTTAAAGCACTTGTCGACAAAGGCCATATCAAAATACATAACTTTCGGCATAGCAACAACAAAGTCGCCTATTCTTACCTACTAACACCCCACGGTATCGAACAAAAAGCCCAAATGACCGTATGTTACCTACACAGAAAAGTACAAGAATATGAATTGTTACGCCAAGAAATAGCCCAACTGCAACAAGAAACAAACCAACTGACTGATAGCAAATAGCCTCTATGGATGATGGGGATATTGATTGCTGGCGTACTATCAATCGTACTAAAAACTTTTTTTTCGTAAAGCTTTCACACACGTTTTAAAGGCTAATGACGTACTTCGCCTTATGTGCCCGACATACACCCGGTTATATTTTGAAACGCAAATAGCCACAACATCAAGCAGTAGATTTAGAAATTACGATACCACTACGCCACATAAAAGCTACATAAGCAACCAATTGTAGGATGGGTAGAGCAACGCGAAACCCATCAACAATAGCAATAACCGATGGGCAGGGACATGCCTTTGCCCATCCTAAGAGACTAAATACCCGGCCAAAGCAGTGACAAAAACAAACACCTATCGTTCCCACGCTCCGCGCTCGTCGTTATACACAAATATGACATAGCCCGTCATCCCGGCACGGATTGCCGGGATCCAGAGGCCATGGATGGCAATATTGGATAACGACCATTACACAAATAAAGCCCGTCATCCCGGCATGGACTCCGGGATCCAGATACCATGGATGGCAATATTGAATAACGTAAGCCAATTTTTAGTTATATAAAGCTACTTTTGATCTGATTTTTCACATCCATGTGCACTGGATTCCGGCAATCCATGCCGGAATGACGATGCTTTTATTTGTTTAGATAGCTATGCGCCGGAGCATGGGAACGATACAAGACCTTTACACCAGAAATCAACACAAATTAACACCTTGTTTTAATAAAATATATTCGACTCTTAATTTAAAATATTAGAATTATGTTTAAAAGTAAATCATATAAATTATATCGAGTTTAACTCCATTGATTTATAAAAAAACATTACAAATATACAATCGCCCTTTCATCCGTAACGTATCAATGGTTGCTGGTGGCACAGCGTCAGCGCAAGCACTTTCTATGCTTTTTTCTCCCGTTGTGACACGTCTCTATGGCCCTGAAACATATGGCCTACAGGGTGTTTTTATGTCCATTGCCGGAGTCCTTGGCGGGGTTGCTGCTTTAACTTACCCAATAGCCATCGTACTGCCTAAGTCTGATACAGATGCAACTGGTCTTGCTTGGCTATCTATATATGTTGGTGGTGTCGTATCTTTACTCACCACAATTGTATTATTTTTCTTTGGGCATAAAATTCTCACTATTTTAAAAGCCGAGACCATATCAGACTTTATTTATCTTATACCTGTATTTATGTTCTTTACGACAGTAAATATGGTGGCAAGCCAATGGTTAATTCGCAAGAAAACATTCAAACTGACTGCCAAAATTATGGTATTGCAAACACTCATCATCAACTTAATCAAAGCGTGGCTCGGTTTTGTTAATCCAACAGCCACTGTTTTAATAATAACTAACACTTTTGGTGCTTTATTAAGTCCCATAATGATGCTTTATAGTTTATTGACGACTCGTAAAAATAGTAATAAAGAAGTCCAAGATCCTCAAATAGTACTAAGTAAATTAGACCTTGCCAAGCGCCATATCGACTTTCCACTTCTTCGCGCACCACAGATTTTACTTAACTCAATATCTCAAAGCTTACCAATCATGATGCTGGCCACCTATTTTGGGCCTGCTTCAGCTGGATTTTACTCAATTGCCTGTGTTGTTCTAAGCATACCCACAGGACTAATCGGCAATTCAGTTATGCAGGTGTTTTATCCACGCATCAATGAAGCGATAGATCGCAAGGAAGATGTAAAAGCACTGATAATCAAAGCAACCATTGGATTAGCTCTGAGCGGTTTGCTCCCATTTACTATAGTCATCATCGCAGGACCAACATTATTTGATTTTGTTTTCGGAACTGAATGGCAATTAGCCGGGGTCTACGCTCAATGGCTTTCTATCTGGCTCTTCTTTCAGTATATAAACAAACCAGCGGTATCTGCAATCCCAGCCCTTCGTCTGCAAAAGGGTTTGCTAATATACGAATTATTCAGCACCAGCACAAAAGTATTGGCTCTCTATATTGGTTATACACACTATAAAAGTGATGTTGTCGCAATCGCCTTATTTTCTCTTTTCGGCGTTGCAGCCTATTTATGGCTAATTCTCTGGGTCATCTTCCATAGCGGCAAACTAAGTATCCATACAGTACATGAATAAATCTAAAATAAACTACGAAAAACAAGTCAAAAAATCACATTATGAGTTCAACTCTTATATGTCTAAACAGCGATGGTGTAGTATATGGCATCAAATTAATGAGGTTCAAAACCTCCTCCCAAAAAATGTATTAGAAATCGGACCTGGTACGGGATTATTCAAGACTGTCTCAGCAAACTTTGGCATCATAGTTGAAACTTTAGATCTGGATCCCGAACTGAAGCCTGACCATGTCTGCTCAGCCACTGATATGCCTTTTGAAGACGCCACTTATGATGTAGTTTGTGCATTTCAGATGCTCGAACACTTGCCTTATGAAACTGCACTAGAAGCTTTCTGCGAGATGGTTCGTGTCTGTAAGCATCATGTGATTATTAGCTTACCAGATGCACGTCCAATGTGGCGCTACCAAATCCATGTACCTAAACTTGGCCCACTAGACTTCTTATTACCCCGCCCGCAAATTAAGTCACCTGTCCATAAATTTGATGGTGAGCATTACTGGGAACTTAATAAGCGCGGTTACTCTGTTACAAAAATAATTACTGATTTTACAAAGCACATAAACTTAGTTAGGAGTTATCATGTACCAGAGAATCCCTCTCACAGGTTTTTTATTTTTAGACGTTAAATCATACGCTTCTTTTAGAACATATTGAAAAATATGTCATTAGCTATAAATAACGTGCTTATGAAGACAGGATAACAAAATATATTTTGTAAACCATGAACTAACTCTACATAAACATACAAATGTATTTAAACGAAACTGACCTCTATCATCTTTATGCTCAGTTGAACTTTTAAAAAAAAACTAATAACTTAAATGTTAATCAAACCACTAATCATAGTACCTGCCTTTAAAAGGCACGAAGCGCTCAAAAGACTATTAATTTCTTTAGAGAAAGCGGAATATCCAGTTGAAGATATACAAATAGTTATATCCTTGGACGGCGGATATACAAAAGAAGTTGCTGAAGTTGCATATAGCTTTATGAAAAACTTTACACACGGCAATGTCAAAGTTATTGAAAGAAATGTAAATATTGGATTAAAAGAACATATTATTTGGTGCGGTGATCAGAGTTTTATCCATGGCGCAGTTATTGTACTTGAAGATGATTTAATAGTAGATCCTTATTTTTATCACTTTGCCAAATCAGCAACAGAATATTATCAAGACGACATAAATATTGCTTCTATAGCTTTATATTCCCCTATTAATAATGATTTTGCTTATTTGCGTTTTGACCCTATGAATAATGGTACAACAGGGTATTTTATGCAAGTAACTTGTTCATGGGGGCAGATATGGACAAACCGCCAATGGCAATCGTTTAAAAATTGGTATAGTAATGCTAATGAAGATTCAGTTCTAAAATGTCCTAATATCCCTTTGAGCATAAAAGAGTGGCCAACATCATCCTGGAAAAAATATTTCTCAGCATACATAGCTCAATATAATTTGTTTGTATTCTATCCATATTTATCATACACAACAAATTGTTCAGATTTTGGTGGCACACATGAATATAAAGGGACTAATAAACATCAAGTGCCACTTGCTAGTAATTATAGAAAGGTAGATCATTTTAATTTTCCAGAATTTAATTACAAGTTATCAGTGTATGATTCATATATGGAACCTATATCCAATGAGTTATTGGATGCGCTAGGATTAAAACTAGATGATATTGAAATAGATATTTATGGTATCAAGCCATTAAGTATTTTAAAAATAAAAAAATTTGTATTAACCACTAAAAAAGTTAAAATTGCAATATGTAGTTATGAATTAAGATTTAAACCATTTGATAAAGTATATCTTTCACAAGTTGACTCAAAAAATAAAGCGCACGTTTTTCTAGCAAAATCAGAAAACGTAATATCCAGTAAAGCCAACCCTTATCAGTTAGCTGTTTACTTCGCAGGGTTTAATCTATTTTCTAAATTCTTTGCAAAAGAATACTTTAGTGATTATTTAAAAAAATTATTAAGATTGAAAATTTAGAATAGTGAATAACACAGGGATTATAGATATCACCTGGATTTATAATTAGCAGCGTGCTTGCTATTTTTACATAAAAAATATTATTTTTTAATGGCTAATTTAAGTTTAAAGTATGAGAAATCTGTTTTTTTTGTTGGGATTATTTCGCTAATTATTCTACCTAATCACGATATTTTTAATTGGTTCTTTGCCGGTACATTATTAATTATATGGAAACAATTATTAGCTGTAACACTTGGTATATTATCTATAAACCTACTTTGTGATGCCCGTACAGTAAAAAATAGAGGTACAAAGCATATTCGATCAATATTGTTTGTCTTAGCTTTCACAATATTTATATCGGTTATCCTATCTTTAATACAGGGTTTATCTTCAATACGCGTAATGTATGCAGTACTCGCTTATATTGGTATGTTTGGAGGTACCTCCTTTGCAGTAGCAACAATGTCACTCGGCAGGACTTTACTAGTGTTACGCATAGTATCAATTCTAGGGATTATTTCAATGACAGGATTGATTATTGATTACTACACAGAGTGGTTCGATTTTCTGCCTAGATCTGGTGATATTGGCCTCGAAGAACAGATACTAAAAGGATATCTACGACGAGCATGTTTCTTATTTGGTGCATCTACTACCATATTCCCTTTTATAAGCTTTAGTATCTTATCGTCATCCATTTTATATTTAAGACATTACGCAAGAACAGATAAGAATTACTTTATAACACAACTATTCTTGGCACCCATTGCACTTTTTTTCACAGCAAGTAGGGCTCAATTTTTGCTATTAGGGTTATTTATGGCTTTAGTTTTATTAATTATCTCGAAAAAATTTTTTAAAATTCAAATTGTAATAGTTCTGTTTATTACTCTTTTATTAAGTCTTTTTGGGGCCTCAATGCTAACGAATGAAACAACGCAAACATCGGAACTTACCGAACGATATAAATATAGTTTAAATTCTGATCAAGAAGGGAATGATACACGTTATCAAAGTTGGCAAGATGGTATTGAATTATTTAGTGATTATAGCTTACAGTCCCTAATAGGCATTGGCTTGGGGAGTTCAATGGGTATGATTAATGATGAAAAAGAAAGTACTAGGCATTATGAGAGCAGTTTTTTTCAAGCTTACTCAGAGGCCGGTTATCTTGGACTAATCTTAAGATATTATCCCGGTTTGATAGCGTTAACTTTTTTACTAAAATATCACTGCAACACCCGCCACCAAATGATAAAAAGAATCTTTATTGCGTGGTTCGTTCTTTATTTCGCTTCCATTTCTACAAGCCCTACAGCATCGGCATATCATACTCAATTTATATATTTTATAGCGGTAGCATTTGCTATAAAGATACGTTTATTTTGTTACACAGTTGACTGATAAAAAGCAACTTTACTATTTTAGTACCGCATGCACGCACTTAGGCATAGTTAATTTACCCCTGGCCAGTGTAAAAGGTATAATAAATCCATTCGGAAACCATTATTTTCCAAATGCCATTACCAGTAACATATTGTTTTATATGAAAAATATATCTATAGGATATCAAAGAACAATATTGAGATTAGCATAGTAAAACTGTTGTTTAATTGTTACATTGGTTTGGCTATATAATAGTAGTACTGAATGTATTATACAGTCATGACCATTTGTTCATAAAAGCAACTAAAGCATCTATATCTGCATTTATTAATGTAGTGAAAGAGGTGCTAACAATATACAGCAAGTTTCTAGTGTTTTAGCAGCAACCTATACTTAGGTAATATTTTAAGGTCGACAGTTATTATGTAGATACTTTATCCATAGCAATTCCATGTCCTTTGGGGAGTGAATATTGAGTTAAATTGAAGATAATTTTATTACAATTTATATTAGTAGAATTATAAAAAAGTTTTTTACAAATCATACAAACCACCATCTAAATTATCATTCCATTTGTATGCTATTGATATTGGATAGAAATCATGACTTTAAGAACATATTACATTAATGCTTTATTATCTACATTACCTAATACAAAATTATTTAGATTTAAATCATTCCTCTTTAATCTTATGGGTTTTTCAGTTGGAAATAATACTCGCATTACAGGCGATATTAAATTTTATGGTCATGGTGATTTTTCAATTGGTGCCAATTGTTGGCTGGGGATCGGTTGTAAATTTTATATTTCAACCAATGCCGCAGTATCTATCGGTGATAATTGTGATATAGCTCCTGAGGTAAAATTTGTAACAGGCAGTCATGTAATAGGAGATATAAAACGACGCGCAGGCGATGGATATGCTGACAATATTTATGTCGGCCCAGGAAGTTGGATTGGCATAGGTTGCACCATACTACCCGGCGTTGTGATTGGCCAAGGATCAATGATTGCCGCTGGCACTGTAGTTACACAAGGGGAATATCCCGCAAATGTATTGTTGGCTGGTGTCCCTGCAAAGGTAATAAAAACATTTGAACTATGAGTAGAGATAATCGTTTTTTTTATTTGTGCTCTATCAATTCTAAACAATATGAACAGGCAATTAATCAGCAACTACATATTGGTGCAGCAACTAATAAAGTACTTTCTGTGATTTCTGCTCTACGTAGTAATGACTGTCAAGCTTATGCTGTCACATTGCCTGTCTTAGGACTTACTTGTGATACAAAATCGGTAAAGAGACTACTACTTAGGGAAAATAAAAATCCTGTTATATTTTTACCTGTCGTTTCTAATCCCATACTCCGTAGATTGTTAGGTAGCTTATATTTTGCCGGTTTTTGCTGGCTTAGTGTTAAATTCCAGGATAGGGTATTGTTATACAACTATTCGCCTGAGTATCTGCCGGCACTATTGATATTAAAGTTAAAAGGCAACCCTGCGATACTTGATATTGAAGATGCACCGCATCATAAAGCAATTGGTTTGCGTGAAATAATAAATAAACTTACTTACAAGTTGTCACTGACGCTTTGTCGAAATTTTTATATTACTGTCTCTATGCAAGTTGCCAATAATTTTAATTTTAAACGATTTTGCGTTGTTTATGGTGCGGTTGCAAATATAGCGCCTAAGACTATACATGATACAAGTGAAATAAATCTACTTCGCATACTTTATGGCGGTACACTTTGCAATGATACGGGGTTACAACTCTTTTGCGACACGATTGAACACCTTTTAAATACTACTAATTTAGATACTAAAAAAATAGTTTTTGTAGTTACAGGATTTGGTGGTGAAGAAAAGCTTAATCAACTTCACTCGATTATCTCAAACAAAAATATTGAAATCGAGCTTAAATCTAATCTATCTTTTGATGCATACCAGGCTGTATTTAAAACCTGTCAGGCGGCGTTATGCCTAAAAATGCCGAACTCAGAAATGGGTGCTACTACATTTCCTTCAAAGGTAGTTGATATAACATCGGCTGGCTTATTGTTAATTTCTACCAAAGTCAGTGATATTCCCGTGTTATTTAATAATGACAACGCTCTATTGCTTGACGAAGCAACGCCCGATAAGCTTTGTGAAGCACTTGTTTGGGCTATACATAATCAGGAGGAATGCAAGGCTCGCGCTATTCGCGGTCAAGAAAGGGCTATGGAGTTGTTCTCTGAATACAATGTAGGAAAAAAAATTAAGGAGTTTATTTTTCAATGACCCCTATTTTTTTAACGACTCATTGTCAACTTCAACGTATTATTTTCTGGGAACCTTGCATTTCTCCGCATAAAACAGATTTCTTAACGGCTATTGCCGTCCGGTTACCGGAAGTGGAAATAATATGTTGTGCTGAGCAAGGTTTACAAGAAGAACGAAAAGTGCTCGGCTGGACGGTATCAAACTGCAATCAAGTTAGAACTATTATTGCACCCGATATCACACAAATTGAGGATTTGGTTTTTGAAAATAGCGCTCATACATTGCATATTTTTTCAGGTACGCGCTATTTACCTACCCTTGTTATAGGGCTCAAAACAGTTAAATCATGTAATGCACGTTTTGCCATTATGGCAGAACCTCGTGTATATGATGATTGGAAAGGTGGATTACGTTTTTTACAATCCTGGCTTACCGAAGGATGGTTACGGAAAAATTGTGCATTTGTTTTGGCAATTGGTCTCAACGGCCCTCCTTGGTATAAGTCTGTTGGCTATGATCCGAAAAAAATATTCCCCTTTGCCTATTTTGTACCTCCGCCTCAGTTGGCTGAAGCGCGCTTAAATACTCGTCAAAAACCATCTGATTCATCAATTATTAGTGTCGGTTATTTGGGCAGATTGGTTGCAATGAAGGGTATTTTTGACTTGGTAAAAGCTGTACATCAGCTAGGTAAAAAAGCCCGTTTAACTATCGTTGGGACTGGCCCTGATGAAGTCGCACTAAAAGAAGTATGTTTACAATATAAAATAGAGGTGGATTTTCGAGGGGTGCTACCTATTCAATGGATTGGTGAAGTGTTGGAAGAATTAGACGTTCTTGTGCTTGCCTCTACGTCAAAAGATGGTTGGGGCGTTGTGGTAAGCGAAGCATTAATGAGTGGTACGGCGGTGGTCGCTACCCATTGTGTGGGCGCATCATTAATGTTGGATAGCGCTCTGTTTGGCTACAAAATAGTACCCAATAGCCCTGATGAAATTGCTAAAGCAATTAAGCAGTTAAAAGCTAATGATGCATTTACAACTCAAAATCGATTGGCTCGCCAATTATTGGCGAGAGCAAAGCTAAGCCCAGAGGCTGGCGCACGCTATTTAGCGGACATTATTAACTATCAATTGGGTGGCGGTGATAAGCCAGCCCCATTTTTTCTTTATGAAGACGATTTAAAGTCCGCCCATGGTAATTAAAACTCTTAAGCTACCAATCAATAGCTGGCAAGTGAAATCAATATTTCAATATACAGTTCTAAAATGAAAATCTGCCAATCAGTTTCTTCTATTTCACGACTGGGTGCGGGTGTTTCTGGTTTTTTGTTGCCACTTTCCTTAAAATTAAATAACGCCGCTGTTGATATTAAAGTCATTAGCTTAGTAGACAAGTATTCTGCATCAGATTCAATCTTATGGGAGCCATTAAAACCCGTTTTATTAAATTGTTTGATTAAAAAGATAGGTTATTCATCTGATTTTATAACTGGTTTAAACCAGATAAATGCATCTTTATTACATCAACATGGTCTTTGGTTGTATCCCTCTCTTGCAACTTTAATATGGACTACAAAACATAAAATCCCCAGAATTGTGTCACCACATGGAATGCTAGAGCCTTGGGCATGGAATCATAATAAGTGGAAAAAATTACCTATTTGGTTTCTATGGGAAAAGAAAAACATGACAACCGCTAGTGCAATTCATGTGACATCAGAACAAGAAATGTTTGCAGTTAGATCTCTGGGTATTAAAACACCCATTGCCATTATTCCAATTGGAATCGATATACTAAAAACTGATAATCAATCCAATACATATAAACGATCTACAAAAAAAACAATTCTATTTTTATCACGTATTCACCCAAAAAAAGGTATAGAGAATTTAATTAATGCTTGGCAAAAAATCAAATATGATGATTGGATTGTTATTATCGCGGGTCCAAGCGACAGAAAATATTTAGATGAACTTATTAGCTTAAGAAATAAATTGCATCTGGAAGATCATATTATCTTTAAAGACGCTGTATATGAGGACGAAAAATGGCAATTACTAATGGATTCAGATATTTTTGTATTGCCCAGCTATAGTGAAAATTTTGGCATAGTCATTGCGGAAGCACTTGCATCAGGTACACCTGTTATCACTACAAAATCTACCCCATGGAAAGGACTTATTGATAATAAATGTGGCTGGTGGATTGATATTGGCGTTGATCCTTTAACTGATGCCCTTTTTGCAGCCATGAACCTTACAGATGAACAACGCCATTTGATGGGACAACAAGGCAGGCAATATATGCAACGTGAATTTAACTGGCAAGAAAGCACCTTTAAAATGAAAGCATTATATGAATGGGCTATAAATAATAACCAAAAGCCTGACTTTGTATATTTATAAATCTTATAAAAACGTGTTAAGAACCAATACTAGCTTACTAAAATATCAGCATATATCTAAGGGGAATAAACTTGCCAGATTAGTTTGGAATCTGGTTTGGCTGTTTTTATATAGACCTAGCCCCGTACCTTTTCATGCTTGGCGTCGTTTTTTATTACGTTGTTTTGGTGCAACTATTGAAGAAGGGGCGCACCCTTATCCGTCGGCAAAGATTTGGGCACCCTGGAATTTAACCATGCGCAAGCATAGTTATTTAAGTCATCAGGTTGATTGTTATTGTGTCGATAAAATTGAACTGGGTATCAATGTCACCGTCAGCCAATATTCTTATCTTTGTACCGCCAGTCATGATTATACCCAGCGTGATATGCCCTTAATAACTGCACCGATTATTATTGGTGCTGATGCTTGGGTGACTGCGGATGTCTTTATTGGCCCTGGTGTAACAATTGGTGAGGGTGCTGTCGTTGGTGCTCGTTCCACGGTTACACGCAGTGTTTTGCCTTGGACGGTTGTTGCAGGTTCTCCACCTAAAGTAATAAAAGAACGTATTCTTAAAATTACACTATAACTTAAAATATAATTACCATAACTCCTATTGAGTCAAATAAAATCATGAGCGAATATCAAGAATATGGCTGGTCAGAAGGTGCTACGAATGCGCACAATTTTTTATATAACGATTTGTTATCTTTACTAGATAAAGATAACAATCATAAAATTCTTGATATTGGTTGCGGTAATGGTGCTATGGGCACACGGTTAATTGATACAGGCTTTGATGTTTATGGAATAGATGCTTCCATCACTGGTATTAAAATAGCAAAAAAAAATTATCCTGCAAGATTTTATCTGCAAGATATTAATTCTGGTGAATTGCCAGCTGAATTAAAAGATATTTTTTTTGATACGGTTATATCTACCGAAGTAATTGAACATCTTTATAATCCAAGAGGCTACATACAATTTTGTAAACAAGTTCTAATGAAAAATGGGGGGGGGAGTTGATCATTTCTTGCCCGTATCATGGTTATTTAAAGAATCTTGTTTTGTCAATAACAGGTAAATTTGATAATCACTTTACCGCACTCTGGGATGGCGGGCATATCAAGTTTTGGAGCAAAAAAACCTTAACACAATTACTGGAAGAATTTGGTTTTGAAATAACTGAATTTAAAGGCAGCGGCAGGTTTCCTTATTTGTGGAAAAGCATGTTTATTAAAGCAAGTATTCGCTAATGAACTTAACCGTTATCATTTTAACATTTAATGAACAGCGTCATATACAACGGTGCCTGGAATCCCTCAGTGGACTTGCCGGTCGAGTGGTATTAGTCGATAGTCAATCCACCGATCAAACGCGTGAAATTGCCTTAAAGCTGGGTGCTGACGTTCTTATAAATCCTTTTATCAATCAAGCTATTCAGTTTAATTGGGCTCTGGATCATTCCGACATTACTACGGAGTGGGTGATGCGACTGGATGCTGATGAAATTGTTACGCCAAAATTGGCGGAACAATTACGACAACAATTGTCATCCACTCCCAATACTACAGCAGGAATAACTGTTAATAGGCAAATTCATTTTATGGGGAAATGGATTAAGCACGGTGCAATTTACCCCATTCGAACACTACGGATTTGGCGTAATAAGCAAGGGCGTTGTGAAAATCGCTGGATGGATGAGCATATTTTGGTAGAAGGTACTATTGAACATATCAATGCTGATATTGCGGATATTAATTTAAATAATATTACCTGGTGGATTAATAAACATAATCATTATGCCACCCGTGAAGCAATTGATTTACTGATGGGTGAAATAAACCATGCGGTAGACAATAATGCATCTGCCATGAGTGTATCGGCACGGTTTAAACGCTGGGTTAAACACAGCGTTTATGCGCACTTGCCCTTGGGAAGGCGTGCCTTATTATATTTTTTATATCGATATATTTTTCGCTTTGGCTTTTTAGACGGCTGGCCGGGATTGGTTTTCCATGTTTTACAGGGTTTTTGGTACCGCTTTTTAGTAGATGTTAAGATTTATGAGCTGCGTAAATTAATGTCTGAGAGAGGCCAGTCTTTGGCACAAGTTGTCAAAGATGAAACTGGTTATGATATTTCTTAAGCCTAACCGCTTAGTTAATATTTTAATAGCTTCAAAGCAATCGAAAATTAAACGGTATCTATCTTGAAAATTTCTATTATTACTTCAGTCTATAACAATCAGGAAACAATCGCTGAAGCGATGGATTCTGCGCTATCACAAACCTATGCGGATATTGAATATATTATTATTGATGGCGGCTCTACTGATAATACGGTAAATATCATTAAATCTTATCAAAACCGCCTTGCCGTATTTATCTCAGAACCTGACAATGGTATTTACGATGGTCTTAATAAAGGCATTAATCTGGCGACCGGTGATGTAATTGGTTTTTTGCATTCAGATGATTTGTATGAAAATAACACCGTCATTGAAAAAGTAGCGAAAGCCTTTATAGAGAACGAAATAGATTCTGTTTACGGGAATTTAACTTATGTGAATAAAAGTGATCCCACAAAAGTGATTCGTTATTGGAAAAGCGGTGACTTTACGCTTAAAAAATTAAGCTGTGGCTGGATGCCGCCTCATCCGACATTTTTTGTTAAACGAGCTATCTACCAACAACATGGGCAGTTTGATACCCGCTTTAAAATCGCTGCCGATTATGATTTGATGCTACGTTTTTTAGGCAAGTATAAAATTTCAACGTATTACATCCCCAGCGTATTAATTAAAATGCGTGCAGGCGGTGAGAGCAATAAAAGTCTTAAAAATGCCATCAGAAAAAGCAAGGAAGACCTTCAAGCCATGAAAAATAATAATATGGGCGGGATGGTTAGTTTGATTATTAAAAACTTGTCAAAACTTCAGCAATTTGTTTGTAAGGCGTAATAGGTACATCGTTCTCACATGAACGACGCTGGAGTTGTGGGAATAATAAGAAGAATAATTTATGAAGCTTACCCTTGTTGTAACCGGCACTTTATTGTTATTGATTGCAATTGTATTTCTAAATTTAGGTCATTGGCTTTCTGCACCAGCCAATGAACCTGCTAAAGCCGATTTGATTGTGACCTTGGGCGGCGGCATTGGCGAAAGGGATCAAATGGCGGTGGATCTTTATAAAGCCGGTTATGCCAAAAAGATTTTATTAACCGGAATGGGTGGCGTTATAGATTCTGGTAAGGGTTTTTATCTGTCTCCTCGTTCTTTGTTTTTGCTTAAACAAGGCGTCCCTGCTGAGGCATTATTATTTGATGGCTTATCAGTTAATACCCATCAAGAGTCTTTAAATATTGCCGCTTTATTAAATGCACATCATTGGCACAGTGCCTTGGTGGTGAGTGATCCACCTCATCTACGCCGTCTGGACTTTTGCTTGAGTCCTGTTTTTAAAAAAGCCGGTTTATCTTATCGGTTGATAGCAAGCACTGTACCGACTTGGCAGACTGATCGTTGGTGGCAAGATGAAAGATGGCGGCAGTTTTGTTTGAGTGAAGCGGTAAAGCTGGTTTTTTATGCGGTGGTTTATGGTGTGTAAAGTTTGGGTTTGGCTTTCGTGTTGATACTTCTGGCTCCTGTAAAAGCTACATAAGCCTCGTCATCCCGGCATGGACCGCCGGGATCTAGGGTACATGAAGGTGTTAATGTAGGTAGAGTTTAAGGTTTTTTAGTTACTTTACGATTTGCCATCCATGGCAACTGGTTCCGGCCAACCCTCGCTTCGCTCTCCCTACCGGGATGACGGATCGTATAGATACCTATGTTTTCAAAGAGGGGATTGAATAGTTACAATGCTTTTTTAGGTGCTTTAATTTTAAATAATTACTTCACTTTGATTGATTTGTTATACCAGCTGCGGTCTCTGTTTTACTATAAAATCCACTCAGATAATTTTATCCAATTATGATAGACCCGATCACTATGATCGTTAAAATATTAACACTTAGATTATTAAGGACGTCTTTACCCCAACCAAGCCATGTTTTTTTAGAGTCAATCTGATCTTTGATATTTTTTAAGTGCTCACCGATAACCGAATCCTGAACACCATTTTCTATATCCCTGACTCGTTGTGCCAAACTTTCGTTTAAAAAAGCTAAAACGAGTGCTTCGCCTTGGATTCTATAGCCACTAATTGCCTGTTGTGTCATGCTGGATCGATGAAAGTTACTTAGTTCATCAGTTGTCGGATTACGATCTTCATCTATTATTATTCTATTAATAAACGCTATTTTATGTTGTTTGTATAGCGCGTATGCAAAAATACCCACTGCATCACCATTATCCCTCACCAACTCTTGGTAGATATTGTTATAGGGGTGGTCAGTCATACTTGTCCGATTTCTCTTTCTATAGATCTTCTTGCAGCAGCAAATGCTTGATTTATATCTAGTGCGGTAAATCTTGTTTCACGAATAAATTTTTGGCTGGTGGGTGTCAGCTTAGCCATGTTGCTTGATTTTTTATCAGTGCTACTTTGATTGATTTCTCTTACGTCGCTAATTGTAAAATAATTTGTATTGCTCATAAATATTTCCTCAAAAAGGCCAGAGGCTTTATTGTTCTTTTAATTGTTAGTTTGCATTAACTTTATCATTAGGGACACGCTTTAACAAACTATTTTATTAAGTCACACACCTTCACGGGGCTTGTGCCTGCTGCCTCCACTACTGACTCAGATTAATTGAGCAATTAACAGGGTAGTGCTATCCAATGTGAGCAACAACTAGAGAATGGGCCTCGGCGAGCAAAGATTAAGTTGTTGCAAAGAACCTATCCTGATTGGCATGACTTATGGTGGGGTTAGATTTGATTTAAGATTTTGTAGCGGCTTTATGATTTGCCATCCATGGCAATTTGATCCCGGCCAACCCTCGCTTCGCTCTCCCTGCCGGGATGACGACTATAGGGTTTGGCGGGTAAGGTTTAAGATTGGGATTGGGTTTGGGTTTGGGTTTGGATTTGGGATTGGGTTGGCCTTCGTATTGATACTTCGTGACAATGTAAAAAACTACATAGGCCTCGTCATCCCGGCATGGACCGCCGGGATCCAGAGTACATGGATGTATTAATATGGGTAGCATTTAAGGTTTTTTAGCTGCTTTATGATTTGCCTTAGTAAGTATTCAGGCTCCGCTCTCCCTCTTTGAAAAAGAGGGTCTGAGGGGCATTTATTTAAAAAATCTCCACTAACCCAAGCCCCTCTGAAAGTGTGTTGATTTTACAAAGTGATCGTAATTGAATAAAAAATTAGCTAGTATTTACATATTAGCTACTATATGCAAGTATATCCCTACCATTAGGAAAGGAGAAAATCATGAGAGTAATGACAGCCACTGAAGTTAAAAACAAGCTTGGAGACGCATTGTCTTTTCCCGATGACGACAGCCTGCTCATAGAGAAGAACGGAAAAGAGGCGTTTATGGCTTTTTCCGTTCAAACGGCGAAGAAAATGATTTTGACATCCTATGTTCATGGCGGGATATCACGATCGGAGACCATGAAGCTTATGGGATTTGATTGGTATGGACAGTTGCTGGATGCTCTCGCCACAGCCAAGATGAATAAACCGACTCTACCAGAGAATGAGCGCACTGTTATGACGGCTTATGCAAGCAAAATACTGGGGTCAAAATGACACTACAAAAAAACAGAAGAATCGAGATCGTTATTGCTGATGCCGGCCCGCTGATTTCATTGGCTCGTGCCGATGCGCTCGACACACTGCTTGTCTTTAAGGATGACGTCAGCTTGGTTATCACCGATTTTGTTGAGTTTGAAGTAACGCGTAACCGTGACAAACACCCTGATGCTCAGCGAATTTGCGAGTTCCTTACCCGTTATGCCGGCATTATCGAGATTCAGGAAACATCAATCGGCAAAACGATGAAGCAAATGGTTCAAATGAGGGAATTGTTTGAGGAACACGAAGGGTTTCGTCAAATGATGATTAGCAACAAGACCGAGCCTCCCCCAGTTCCAAAAGATATTGGGGAGCTGAGCATTGTTTCGTTTGCCAACGAGATGATTACAACCCCTCCCGGCATTCCTGTTCTAATTTTAGCGGAAGATGACTTTTTCCTTCATTCTGGTGCTGCAATACCAGGAAATGCTCATATTCTCTCAACTCGTGCCTTTTTGGAGACTCTCTACGAGTTGGGTAAAATTCCTGGTGCCAACGCAATATGGGAAGCAATTCAACGTGAACGACCCGACGTGAATAGGGACAGAGTTGATCGACAAGCAGGCAAAATAAATACTGATTGGCAAAGCGCCATAGACAGTGAAAAGGCCAGGAGTGTCGAAAAAAAAACAAGCAAGAAGAAATGTTAGGGAGTGAGGCCACTCATCATACTGAATCTACAAAATATTTTGTTTTCTTCACGCCACACTCTTAATCCATTTACTGTTAGCGTAGTGTACTAAACCACTCTAAAAAATCAACTCACTCTCGGAGTGACTTGCCCCTAACCCCTCTTTTTGGCTACCTATTTAAGGCGGTACAGTTTAAGGTTAAATCGTTCGCTGAGCGGAGTCGAAGTGGATAACTCGCTTCGAATCCGCTCAGCGAACGGTCTCTTTTGATGCTTTATCATTGAGTTAAGCCTTTTGCTTGTCCCGTCTAAAGTTGGTAGACCTCTTTTTCAACGAGGGGAACTGAATAGCTACATATTTTAATAGCCCCCAAGCAAACGACACATAGCAATAAAAGCCTTAAAAATGTCATCAGAAAAAGCAAAGAAGACCTTTAAGCCATGAAAAATAATAATATGGGTGGGATTTGCCATCCATGGCAACTGGTTCCGGCCAACCCTCGCTTCGCTCTCCCTACCGGGATGTCGGCTATAGGGTTTGGCGGGTAAGGTTTGGGATTAGGGATTGGTTTTTAACAACTTTAGCTGCTTTACTCCCTCTTATTTTTTTATTTTCTTTTACATAATACTGGAATCCAGTACAATTAAAATTAATGAGAACAGTTATTGAAACTCCTACTTTTGAAAAACTAGCAGATAAAATTTGGTCTGAAGATGAGCGCCTCGATTTTATCAAATGGATATCTTTAAACCCATTAGCTGGTGACGTTATTCCTGGCGCTGATGGGGCCAGAAAAGTCCGTTGGTCAACTAAAAACCAAGGTAAACGTGGCGGCATAAGAGTGATTTATTTTAATGTGTCTGCGCAAGGGGTTATTTATTTGATTACCCTTTATCAAAAATCTGATAAAGAAAATATAAGTACGAACGAAATACTTAAGAAGGTTTAACTATGATTGATTTAGATAAGATAGCCAAAGCGATAGAAGTCGATGCAGGCATGGCATTGCCCGGATTATCTGAGAGTCTTGCCGAAATGAGACGTGGCATTGTCGGTCGTATCCATACGCCCGAGCAAATATTAATTCGTAGCGCCAGAAATAAAACCGGTAAAACACAGCAAGCATTTGCCGAGTTAATTAAAACACCTGTAGCCACATTACGTGATTGGGAACAAGGGCGCTTTAATCCATCGGGTGCAGTGTTATGCCTATTGCATTTGATCAGTAATCATCCGGATATGATTGACGAATTATCACAACTAAAATAATAATTCGGTAAGGCCGCAAATCAAATAACAAATAATTGGGGACAGATCACAATTTAATGCTTCTGTATAACGAACTGATCGCGCTATGGCGTGGAAACCAAGTAGATATTTCTGAGGCGTTACTATTTGATGGATTATCAGTTAATACCCATCAAGAAACTTCAAATCTTGCCGCTTTATTAACCGCACATCATTGGCACAGTGCTTTGGTGGTGAGTGATCCACCGCATCTACGTCGTTTGGACTTTTGCTTGAGTGCTGTTTTTAAAAAAGCCGGTTTGTCTTATTGGTTAATTCAAAGCGATGCACCCACTTGGCAGGCTGATCGTTGGTGGCAAGATGAAAGATGGCGACAGTTTTGTCTGGATGAAGTGGAAAAGCTGGTTTTTTATGCGGTGGTTTATGGTGTGTAACAAAATAACTGGGACAGGCCATTGTTTATTTTTATTGATGGGGTTTAATTGAGCTGACTTGCTATCACCATCTCTGGCAGTCGGCTCACCTTAGCGTGGCAACTTTAATTAAATAATCTTCTGCTGCCTCCCCTTTTTCCAATACCCACGATTTATTGGTGGCATTTTTAATATGCTGTGTGGGTTTTATATATCGCATGTTTTGTTGATGTCGACGCTGGAGCGTCTGATGTAGGCGTGGCTTTAGCCACGCATTAATGGGTAATCGGGGGTTTGGTTTGGCTGATGGGTTTCGCGTTGCTCTACCCATCCTACGTGATAACAGGCAAATAACTGGGGTCGGCGTAACGTTAAAACAAATAAAGTAGTAGGGTGGGAACCGCTTTTGTGCCCACGTTAAAAAGTTAAGTAGCCTTAATCGCTTTATGGCTTATGTGATTAATGCATTCAAAAGATTTAATTTTGCCACCTAAAGATCAATATTTGGTTGAATTTAACTATTTTTAAAAATAGTCCAGCGGCGCATGGTTATACTCAAGACTATTTTAAATAATAGTGACTAAAGATTTTTATAACCCTATAATCAATTTTGATTTTATGTATAAGGAGTAATATTGTAATGAGTACAATGATAGCTGAGCTTTATGATGCTTTAAAAGATGCGGGTGCATCAGAGGAAAAAGCTAGAGCTGCCGCCAAAACAATGGCAGATTACGATAGCCGTTTTAATAAAATTGATCAGGATTTATCTTTAATAAAAGCAGAAATTACAATTTTAAAATGGATGTTAGGTTTTCTTGTCGCTGGAATGGTTTCTTTGCTTTTTAAAATCTTTACTGTTATTTAATTTTTCTCAAAAGCGTGACGAAAAAAAGGAGACAGACTACGGTTTATTAATCAAGGCGAATCGGTCGTGTTATGAATGCGCTGCACGTTCGGTTGGTGTTATTTGGTTTGGCTGATGGGTTTCGCGTTGCTTTGCCCATCCTACGTGATAATAGGCTTAGATATTCTTACGTGAGTAAAAAAAGCGGTCAGACAACGATTTATTACATAGCCAAACAACCTATCAATGGCCAGGGATCGCTGGTCAGTATGCTGAGTTGTTGTGTTAGATGTTATCTGTTTGCATTTAGCCTAATGGACTGCGTAACAATCTTTGTATAGCGTTAAATTTATGCCCTGCTCTTGTCAGTTAATTGCTCTTTTTACCGCTTCACTCATCAAAATAACTGAGGGTAAGTAATCAATGGTGTTTTTTGTTATGCTATACTTCAACTTTAGTGATTTTTGATGAGTATTTGGTTATGGTCGCAATTACATTTGATACCTTAAAGTATGCTAATAGGCTGAAAGCGGCAGGCGCCGAATCACGTATAGCAGAGGCTGAAGCAGAGGCGCTAGCTGAAGTTTTTGAGTTGAATTTGAAAGAAGTTGCTACTCGTGAAGACCTAAAGCAAATGGAAGAACGATTAAATGAAAAAATGGATGCTCGATTCTTTCAACTGGATGCTCGATTCCTTCAACTGGAACAGCGCATGATTATTAAATTAGGCGGGTTAATGGTTGTTGCAATAGGAGCCGTTGCTACGTTGGTTAAGATTCTATAACGCGGAATCAATGAGACAGCTTCGATTGATTTTAAGTTAAGCTGACATCTCTGTCGATGTCTCTACTACGTGATAACAGGCTTAGATCTTTTTTAACTAAGCCTATTTGCATCAATAAAATCAATGTGATCTGCCAATATATACCGGATTTTCCCTTTAAAGTACGGCACCGTTTATTGACCCGCAACCTCGGCATTGTTATTGACAAAGATTATCTTTGCTCCCATTAATTTTAACTTAAGAAAAAGCCTATTTGGTTGTGTTATACTTTTCTATGGTTAATTTTGATGGGTATTTTAATATGGCAGCAGTAACGTTTGATACGCATGAATTTGTAAAGAAACTTAAAAGTGCGGGTTTTTCTGAATCCCAAGCTGAGGCTGTTGCTGAAGCCCAGAGAGACTCTTTAGCTCAAGCACTTGATAGTCAACTAGCAACTAAAGCTGATGTCTAGAGATTAGAGTTGAAATTAACAGAGCATGAAGGCGAATTTAAACTCATTAAGTGGATGTTGGGAATAATTCTAGGTGGGGTTATTGCGCTAGTTCTTAAAGCTTTTTTCCCTATTGTTTAAACGGCCATACGGCGTATCAATGTAAGGTGGATTTGCGCTAGCAACCCACCATAAACAGAGGCATATAAGCTAACCCTCACCTAGATTTTTCCTCGATTTATTGGATAAACTGTAATCTGAGTGAGCACATCAATGTGCTTTGGATCTCAGCAATAGGGTTTGGTCGGTTGGTGCTTTATTTAAACATTGATCCAGTCTGGAATGGCTTGCCGTGCGGATGATTGTTGGTTCCTAATAAAACGTTATACCAAAAACAATTAACGCATTATTTTGTACTTCGTAACACAAGCGATAAGGAGAATTGCTTAATTTAATCTTGTAAAGATCTTTCTTTGCTATTAATTTAGCAGATGGCATATAAGGATTGTTCAGTCGTTCTCTCAAAATATTTTTAAACTGGCTGCGAATGTTGTTATTTAGTGTATGCCATTCTTTAAGTGCTTCATCAAGAAATACAAGTTCATAGCTCATCAATATTCACCTTGTAGATAGTTTGGCCTTCTCGCATACCTGCAATTGCGTCAAGCTCCATATCATCTAACCTGTCCAAGATGATTTCTTGATGTTCTTTCGGGAAGCTCTTAAATGCATGTTCATCTCGAATTAATTCCGCAACAGGTTGGCGTGGCCCAGAAGTAACTTTATCCATTGTATTGTCTTTGAATTCAGAAACATTAGTGACTGTTTCTGTAATAATTGAATTTGCCATGTAACATTTCACCTTTTAAATATTCAAATTCGGGTGGATATTGCAAAGGATCATTACTGATAAGGTTTATCAGCTTCAGAGTTTTATCTTTAAGTCCTGCAGACTGTATCTTTTTAGCGTCTTTTTGGGCTTGGGTCATGAATACAATTGTATACATTACCAATCTAAATTATCAAGGGTTACACCGTTGGCAATAGGTTCATTTCTAGCTTCATTTATACTTTGAACCATACCATTTATTGAGTTTAGGTAATCGTCATCGTTTATATAGTCTGATTGTTCTAAAATTTTAATTTCATTTGATGAAAAATGTTTTAATAACCAAAGAAATTTATCATTGATACTATCATCGACTCGCAAAGTCACTGTTTTCATTTAAAATTCTCGATAACCGGTTAACTGTGATTTATTTTATGTCAAATTACCACGGATCGAAAGACTTAAGCAAAAGAAATCCTAAAACAAAAATTTAATAGGCACGGCTTAACTTGTAGTTGTTCACCTCCCCCTTTAAAAGGGGGAGAGGGGGATTTATCTAATATAATCTCCCCTAACCCCTCTTTGCAAAGAGGGGGACGGAATAATTACGATGAAAAGATTGTGATTGATCGCTATGTAAAGGCTATTGAGGAATTGCAACTAGGGTAAATATTTTTATCATTATGTATGCTCTTAGGCATCAGAATACGCATTAACCGCACATCATTGGCACCGCGCCTTGGTGGTGCATCTACGCCGCATTAATTTTTGCCGACAACCTGTTTTTAAAAGAGCCGGTTTGTATTATCGGTTGATAGCAAGCAGTTTACCAACCTGGCAGGCTGATCGTTGGTGGCAGGATGAAAGATGGCGGCAGTTTTGTTTGAGTGAAGTGGTAAAGCTGGTTTTTTATGCAGTGGTTTATGGTGTGTAAAATTTGGGATTGGCCTTCGTATTGATACTTCGTGACTATGTAAAAAACTACAAATGCCTCGTCATCCCGGCATGGACCGCCGGGATCCAGAGTACATGGATGTATTAATGTGGGTAGAAAAAGATAAAGGGGGCGTATTCAATTTTATATGTGCATATTTACATTATTTTTGGTCGTTATTTGAAGCGACTATGCTATAGGATGGCCTGTGGCAAGACGCGCATGTTGGGGTTGATTGTCGATTTTCCAACGAGTCAGCGAACCTGGCAGATGAAGTCATTAAAAATAACATCTGATCATATATAGATATTTCGTATAATGATAAATCATCAGATCGTAAACCTACCCTACTCAATCAATAAAGGTATAACTATGTACGCAATTGAATTTGAAGCTAACATTCATAATGGAATTGTTCAAATACCTAAGACATTTCACAAGCTTTACACTGGCAAGAAAGCAAAAGTTATCATCATGGTTGAGGATGATGATGCCGTTGTTATGCACTTAAAGCAACCCGATTTCATTGAAACACTTTCTACTAACCCTAGACATATCGATCCATTGACTGACTTTCTTTCCCGAGAACAAGCCAATGAGCGCTAAGTGTTTTATTGACTCAAATATCTTTATTTATGCTTTTTGCGATAAAATGGCTTCTAAGCAAGTTATTGCCAAAGATATCATTCTTAATGGCTCACCAACGATTTCTGTACAAGTTATCAACGAAGTAAGTAACAATTTACTCAAGAAGCTTCAGTTCCAGGAAAACGAAATAAGTTCTTTTATAGTAAATTGTTACGAGCGTTATTCTGTTGTTAATATCTCACAAGAAACATTTATTGCTGCTTCAGAAATTAGAATTAATCACCAATTCTCTTACTATGATTCCATCATAGTTGCATCAGCGTTGATAAATCAATGTGAGGTACTTTATACAGAAGATATGCAACATGGAAAACTCATTGCGAATTCTTTAAAAATAATCAATCCATTCAATGATAACAATATAAATTAGAAGGAATAATTGGAATTATTCAGAGCCGGTTATGCACAAAAAATTTTGTTAACCGGAATGGGTGGTATTGTAGATTCTGGTAAGGGCTATTATAAATCGCCTCGTTCTTTGTTTTTTCTTAAACAAGGCATCCCTGACGAGGCATTACTATTTGATGGATTATAAGTTAATACCCATCAAGAGGCTTTAAATCTTGCTACTTTATTAACAGCACATCACTGGCATAGCGCCTCGGTGGTTATTGATCCACCGCAGTTGGAGAAGGAGCAGTAGGACTTGTGTAGATACCTATGGCTTTAGGTGGGGATGTCAACTCGACAATATGATGATTTTTAGGGGAAATGATACAATTAATAAACGTTTATCATTGAGGAGTAAGTTATGGCAACTGATTACCAAAACATTATCACATTGGAGCCCGGCAAAAGAGGTGGCAAGGCTTGCATAAGAGGCTTGCGAATTACTGTTTACGATGTACTATCTTGGCTGGCTGATGGTATGTCGCAAGCGGAAATAATTGAAGACTTTCCAGAGCTTAATGCCGTCGATATTAGCGCCTGCTTAAGCTTTGCAGCAAATCGTGAGCACAACGTGGTGCATCTTAAAACCTCATGAAGTTATTACTGGATGAAAATATATCAAGGCGAATTGTGCCTTTTATCCAAAATATTTATCCACTCTCAACACAAGTTGCTTTAGTAGGATTAGAAAAAACAGATGATAAAATGATTAGGCAGTATGCCATCGACAATGACTTTGTTATCGTTACTAAAGATGCTGATTTTTATGAAATGACTATACTTTATGGCCAACCGCCCAAAATAGTTTGGTTAAAAATGGGTAATCAAAGCAAAGCTGCCACGATTAAAACACTTCAAGACTATTCAAAAGTTATTGAACAAGCATTATTAACAGATAATCATGCCTGTATAGAAATTTTCTAAGTACTATCAAATCATATTAATAAGGGGTTGTATTCCACAGACACGGAGATATACTTTTATAGATTCTGGATGAACTACGTCCTAAAGCCCCAGGTACTATAAAAATCAGTTTAACTATGTCGAAGACCGCGCTGGTCATGATAAGCGTTATGCCATTGATGCGACCAAGATAGAAACCAAACTGGGCTGGCAGGCAGATGAAAGCTTTGAAATCGGTATTATTAAGACGATTAAGTGGTATTTGGACAAGGCTTGACGGTGAAATCACATAAGTATTACGAGTTACCGTGTTCGTACTTATACAGCCCCCCTCTTTGACAAAATAAATTATCTACACAAGTAAAAGCAGCGTCATTCCGACAGGGATGACGATTTGTGTAGATATCTATGCTTTGACAAAGAGAGAGGGACTGAATAATTACGAGCCTAAAAAGAATAATTATGACGCATTCAGATGAAAATATTGTAAAGGTCGTTTTGGTAATATTGAAAACTTCGTTAAAGAAGTGCCTGCAGATAATATTTTATTTGGCTTCTTGGATGGCTGTTTTTTTGAGAACCATTTTAAGGATACTGATGAGTTTGAAGATAATAAGCAGCAAATCATGGCTGCAATTAACCAAAAAAAAGCTTGAATAACTACTACAATTTAAAGTCTTCCTGCTACGTAATTCATGGATATGAAGATTTATTGTTCCCACTTTAATTTGAGTGCTCGACACTCCGGCACCGCAATCAATAGACACACTCAACAATCGCTTTAATTTATTTTTAATGGAGTAGTTAATGAAAGGCATTATCTTAGCGGGCGGTAGCGGAACCAGGCTTTACCCGATTACCAAAGGGGTCAGTAAACAGCTAACGCCGATTTACGACAAGCCCATGATTTATTATCCGCTGTCGGCGTTAATGCTTTCGGGTATCACGGACATATTGATTATTTCTACCCCCAAAGACCTGCCCCGCTTTGAAGAGTTGTTGGGTGATGGTTCTGATATTGGCATGTCCTTTTCTTATAAGGTGCAACCGTCGCCGGATGGTCTGGCTCAGGCTTTTATTCTGGGTGCCGACTTTATTGGTGACGATGATGTGTGCATGGTGCTGGGCGATAATATTTTTTATGGCCATGGCTTGGTCGAGATGCTGGCTCATGCGGTTTTCAATGTGACCGAGCATAAAAAAGCAACCGTATTTGGTTATCATGTTAAAGACCCTGATCAGTATGGCGTTGCCGAGTTTGATGATAAAGGCAATGTATTAAGTATTGAAGAAAAACCGCTTAAGCCGAAAAGTAATTATGCGGTCGTGGGTTTGTATTTTTACCCCAACAGCGTGGTTGAGATTGCCAAAAACATTAAACCCTCGCATCGTGGCGAGCTGGAAATTACTACCGTCAATCAGATGTACCTTGAACAAGGCAATTTAAAAGTTGAGCTGATGGGGCGTGGTTATGCCTGGCTGGATACCGGCACGCATGAATCCTTATTGGAAGCGTCCAATTTTATTCAGACGATTGAAAAAAGACAGGGCTTAAAAGTAGCGTGTATTGAAGAAATTGCCTACGAAATGGGCTATATTTCTAAAGACCAATTAATCCAATTAGCCCAGCCTCTGTTAAAAAATCAATACGGCCAATATTTGCTACGCCGCGCAGGCGAAGGAACTGAAAGCACATGATCTTTATAAGAACCGCTATCCCCGATGTCATTATCATTGAACCCCGTGTTTTTGGCGATGCACGCGGTTACTTTATTGAAACCTTTCGCCAAGATAAGCTGGATGAATTTCTGGGTTTTACGGTTAATTTTATACAGGATAATGAATCAAAATCAAGTTACGGCGTTTTAAGAGGCTTGCATTATCAACTGGCACCGGCCTCACAAACCAAACTGGTGCGGGTAATTAAAGGCAAAGTGCTGGACGTGGCAGTGGATATTAGAAGCGGCAGCCCGACTTTTGGGCAATATATCAGCGTCGAGTTGTCCGAACAAAACAAACGCCAAATGTTTGTGCCACGCGGTTTTGCCCACGGCTTTGTGGTACTGGAAGATGACACCATTTTTGCTTATAAAGTGGATAATTATTATTCCCCCGAAAATGACCGGGGCCTGGCTTTTGATGATGCGTCTTTAGGCATTGACTGGCTGGTAGAAAAAGAACAGTTACAACTGTCTGCAAAAGATACCATCCAACCCACGCTGGATAAGGCGGAGTTGTTTGTTAATGCGGGTAGCCTGTATGCCTAAATCGATACTGGTTACCGGTGCACAGGGACAACTGGGCAGCGAGCTTCGTCAATTAAGTGACTTGTATCCCGATTTTATCTTTACTTTTATCAGTAGAAACGAGCTGGACTTAAACAATTCGGAAGCCATACAAACCTGGTTTGTTGATAAAACCTTTGACGTTATTATCAACTGTGCGGCCTACACGGCTGTCGATAAAGCGCAAACAGAACCCGACTTGGCGAGAGCCATTAACAGCACCGCTGTCGAAACGCTGGCGCGTATTGCCAAAGCCCTTAACAGCGCGTTGATTCATATCTCAACCGACTATGTGTTTAATGGCAAAAACTACCAACCGTATAACGAAACAGATCTTACCGATCCGCAAGGTATTTACGGACAAACCAAACTTGAAGGCGAGCAGGCGATACTGGCCATTAATCCGGCAAAATCCGTTATCATTCGCACGTCTTGGGTGTATTCACAGTTTGGCAATAACTTTGTCAAAACCATGCTGCGCTTGGGCAAGGAACGTGATGAGTTGGGCGTTATTTATGATCAAGTCGGCTCACCCACCTCGGCACGGGATTTGGCACTCGCCATTCTGGCAATTATTCAACATCCCAAACTGGAGTCCTTAACCGCAACGGAAATTTATCATTTCAGTAATGAAGGTGCTTGCAGTTGGTATGACTTTGCCAAAGCCATTTTTGAACTCTCAGCGTTGACGTGCCAGGTTAAACCGATAGAAACCAAAGACTATCCAACACCGGCAACCCGCCCTCATTACAGCTTGCTGAACAAAGCAAAAATCAAAAACACGTTTGACCTGACCATCCCTTACTGGAAAGACAGTTTAAATGATTGCCTTTTCTTATTAAAGGCAGAGTAAAACTCTGTAATTATTCAGTTCGCCTCTTTAAAAAAAAGAGGGGGTAGAGACAATGCCCTTAAGTTAAGTGCAAGTTGTTTAAAAACCTGGAGTGCAATCGCTTTAGCTATTGTCTGTAAAAACAGCTAAAGCTGTTTTACTCCAGTGATAGGCTAACTTAACTGCACTGGCGTTAGGGCGGGATTTGTTAAAAATAAATTAACCGGATTTAAAACCCGAAACATGGTTTTTTATCTCTATGTTAAACTAATCATCATACTTAATTTGATAGAGCGTGTTATGTCAACAATTACATTTGATACTTTAAAATATGTTGAAAAACTCAAGGCAGCCGGCGTTCCTGAAGCGCAAGCCAAGGCGGAAGCTGAAGCATTGGTGACCGCTTTTTCTGAGGCAATGGATTCGCAGTTGGCGACAAAATCAGATATCAATCGATTGGAACGCGAATTAATCGTTGTTAAATGGATGGTAGGTTTAGTGCTTGGCGGTATTTTGACTTTAATTCTCAAAGCATTCTTTCCTGTGTAACGCATCAGGCAGATTTAATTAGCCTTTACACTTCAATTGACACATTCATTTTCATTAAATGAATGTGTCTACTTAAATTTAACCGGAAATAACTCCTTATGAAATCCCTTTTAATCACCGGTTGCGCCGGTTTTATCGGCAGTAATTTTGCGCCTTACTTTTTAAACAAGTACCCTGGCTATCACTTGGTTAATCTTGATTTACTGACTTATGCCGGTAATCTTGAAAACCTTGACGAAATTGACGGCAGTGACCGTTATACGTTTGTTCACGGTGATATTTGTGACCGCGAATTACTGGAACAACTGTTTAGCCAACATGATATTCGTGGTGTTATCCATTTTGCTGCGGAAAGCCATGTCGATAATTCCATTAAAAACCCCGGCGTTTTTGTACAGACCAATGTTAACGGCACCTTTACCCTGATTGATGTTGCTTATAAATACTGGATGGAAAAACCGTTTGTCTTTAAACCCGGCTATGAAGCCAGTCGCTTTCATCATATTTCTACCGATGAAGTGTACGGAACTTTGGGTGAAACCGGCCTGTTTACCGAAGCCACGCCTTATGCGCCCAACTCGCCTTATTCTGCCAGTAAAGCGGGCAGTGATATGATTGTACGTAGTTACTATCATACCTACGGCATGAACACGGTGATTACTAACTGCTCCAACAATTATGGCCCCAAACAGCATAACGAAAAGCTGATTCCAACCATTATCCGCAAAGCCATCAGTGGCGAAAACATCCCTATTTATGGCGATGGCAAAAACATACGTGACTGGCTTTATGTGTTGGATCACTGCAAAGGCATTGACTTGGTTTACCATACCGGTAACGTTGGCGAAGTCTACAATATTGGCGGTCGAAATGAGCGCAACAATAACTATATTGCCGATAAAGTTTGTGAAATTCTGGATGACTTGCGCCCCAAAGCCCAAGGCAGCTATAAAGATCAGCTTAACTATGTCGAAGACCGCGCCGGACACGATAAACGTTATGCCATTGATGCCACCAAGATAGAAACCGAACTGGACTGGCAAGCCGATGAAAGCTTTGAAACAGGGATTGTTAAGACGATTGAATGGTATTTGGGTAAGGCATAAAGCCACTTGCGTCCACGCTAGAGACCTTGTCAATTTGAAGTACAAACCCAAGTTTGTACTCCCGCTTTTATATAGAAATCAGTCGCGTAGTAGGTCGGGTTAGCGACAGCGTAACCCGACGCGACTAACGTTGCAAATTACAACGTGCAGTAAGGGTAGAAAATTTTCTACCCCTACAACCTATCGTTACTCTTTCTGGATACACCGTGATTGTTCATAGTCAAAAGTGTCCCGACTTAAGTCGGTGGCCCAGAATCCAGAGTACATGGATGTACTTATCGATATTACATTGCGTTCAATAAAATCGAGTATAAAAAACAGTGAGTGCATTCTTTACGAATGCCATCCATGGCGTACGGATCCCGGCAGTCCTTGCCGGGATGACGAAGCTTTTGTAGTTTTTTACATTGTCACGATAGAGCCGTATTTTTTTTCGAGCAACCTTAGGAATGCGCATGAAGCAACTTAGGCATCTTGCTCCCTCTCCCACCGGGAGAGGGCTGGGGTGAGGGGTATAAATGGTTAAGTTATTTCATGCACGATCCTTAGTCGATACTAACCCATTCTTCCAGTGCAGCGATGATGCTTTTTGCTTGATCTTTACTGGATATGTTAAATTTTGATTTTTGTTGATATTCACCATTGCGTTTTTGATAACGACGAATGGTATATTTATCAGGGCCGTATTCTTCTTTAGCACGATTCCAGTCTTGATAACGGTACATAATGGTAGCCCATGCGCCTTTAGTCAGTACTTTTTTATCCAGTTCTTTAACGGTCTCTATCCCGCCATCTTCATACGTTACCGTTAATTCATCTACAGTTTCAGCCATTTTATTCTCGAATAATCAATGTTTGGTTAGGAGTTTATCGTAACGACCCACGGTGTAAAAAACGCAGGTCTATTACTGTTTCACAAGTGACTGGAAGTCAGTCTGTGGGTCACAATTTTCTTCTTAAATTTAATAACATCGCCTAAAATCACTTACCAAAAAACTGTCCAAATGCCCGACTGCCTTTGCCGGTTTTAATGGTATCAATCACTTTCAGGGTTTTGGCATCGATAATCGACACGGTATTATCAAACCAATTAGCGACATACACATGCCGATCATCAGGATGCGTATTAATGCCTTCGGGTTTGTTACCCACTTCAATCAACGCCGTTTCTTTTAAGGTTGCGGTATCAATGACCGACACAGAACCATCATCCTGATTGGTCACCAATAAACGACTATCATTAAGCGCCAGTGCACAGGCATAAGGCAGTGCATTAACTTTTACGGTAGCGATAGGCAACATACGCTTGGCTTCCAATACCGTTACATTATCACTTTGTACATTGGCGATATAAATGCGCTCGCCTCTGGCATCAATCGTCAGTCCAAAAGGATGCGAGCCAACCAACACGGTCTTGTTAAGCGTCAGAGTGTTGAGATCAATCTTAGACACTGAATCACTCAACCGATTGGCAACATATAACCAACGATTATCAGGACTGACCACCAAGCCCGATGGCGATTCGCCAACAGGAATGGTTTTAATGACCTTTAAACTTTCAGCATCAATAACATCAACATTGTTATTGTACCAATCCGCCACAAAAATACGCTTGCCATCAGCACCGACAGTAATGCCCAAGGCACCGTCACTAACCGCCACCGTGGCAATCACTTCGCGCTTTTTTACATCGATAACGGCAAAGCCTTTGGCTTCGGGCGTACTGACATAAACCTTATCACCCGCAGGAGCAACCGCAACACCGGCGGGCTTGCCATACACGCGAATGGTATCAATCACCCTACCCTGCTCGGTATCAATAATTGAAATGCTGTCATCCAATTGATTGCTGATATAAGCAAAAGGCGCTGCTGCCAAGGGTGCCGTAAAAAAAGTTGCAGCGATGGCTATCGCTACAACGTGGCATTTTATAAAAAACACCTGTTTAACCCTTACTTTTCAGCTAAGGATTTCAGGCTGATTAAACCGGTTTTTACCACAGCGCCTACGGCTGCGTTAGCGGTTTCTTCATTCATTTCTGCTGGTGGATTGTTGTTGGTGTAAGCGCGGTAATAACCGGCTGTCCAGGAAACCACAGAGGTATCGCCTTTAGCTTCTACTTCAATGCTGGCTGAGTAGTTATCTACCGGCAATACAGGCACTTTTTCTTCAACACCGGCATGAGTAATTGTTTTTGCAGTGCTCATATCGGTAATCTTGTAAGCATAAGACATTTTTGCCTCATCATACTTTTTCAGTTCTTCAGTGATGGTGCCGCCATCTTTTAAGGTCAAAACGCGTGTTGCGCCTTTTTTGTTACCACCTTCAACCGTTGTGCTACCTACAGCGGGAAGCCAGGACATATCACCAAAATCTTTAATAATGGCCCAAACTTTGTCAGCAGGCGCATTGATAGTGATTTGTTCTTCGGTTTTTTGACGCACAGGCCCATGTGCATGGGTAGTCGCTGCAAACAAGAACAAGATAGCTGACGCAATTAACGTAATTTTCTTCATAATAACTCCAAAACGTGAACATAAATACCAAGCGAGGCATTATATGACAACTGGATAATACAAGCACCCGTTGTCATATTTAAAGTGTAATATTAAATAGGGCCAAGTTATTTTTGACGGTTAATCAATCTGCTTGATATCCAAAAGCAACCGCTGGAAACCAGACAAAGCGGAAGTTGTTTAAAAAGCTGGAGTGCAATCGCTTTAGCTATTGCCTGTAAAAACAGCTAAAGCGGTTTTAGTCCAGCTGCATGCTTAACTTAACGACATTGCCCCCTCTTTTTCAAAAAGGGAGTGAATCATTACGAAAAAGCAGTTGATTTACAAAAGCTAAAAGTAGATTGTCACATTTTTTAACACTTAAGGCATTTAGCCTTTATTTGACAACGGGTGAGTGAGCTGATATTTTTCCGATTGGCACTCAGTGTAAGGGAGTGCTAATTTTTGCTTTATATAGAGGTGTGTTTGTGCGTAAGGGTACCCGTAATTTAAATGAGCGTTCGTTGCAGTTATTAAAAACGTTGGTTGAGCGTTATATCAGTGATGGTCAGCCGGTGGGTTCCAGGGTATTGTCAACCGATTCGGCGCTAAACTTAAGCCCGGCGACCATTCGCAATGTGATGGCGGATCTGGAAGAGCTGGGGCTGATTCATTCACCGCATACGTCAGCGGGGCGCGTACCGACAGTCAGCGGCTATCGCTTGTTTGTCGACAGCTTGTTGACGGTTAAACCGTTGGATACAAAAGAGTTGGCGAGACTATATGAAGGTTTATCGGAAAATGAAGACGCCGGCACCATGATCGGGGTTGCATCAAGATTGATTGCCGATCTTACCAAAATGGCCGGCGTAGTCACACTACCCAGAAGAGAGCTGGTGTGCTTGCGACATATTGAATTTTTGCCTTTATCGCATAAGCGCGTACTGGTTATTTTTGTTACCAACGAACAAGAAGTTCATAACAAAGTGATTCATACCGACAAAGTATTTGGTGCTTCTGAATTGCAACAGGCGGGCGCGTATCTTAATTCAATTTATTGCGGTCATAGTCTAACCGCAGTGCGAGCTGCCGTTTTAAAAGAGTTGCAAACGGATCAGGAACGCATGAATCAGGCGATGCTGGATGCGATAAAGATGGCGCAATTGACGTTTGAATCCGACAATGAAAAAGATGATTATGTACTGGCGGGAGAAACCAATTTAATGGGTTTTTCCGAGTTGTCAGACCGGAATCATTTAAAAAAACTGTTTGAAGCGTTTAGTCAAAAGCAGGATGTGATTCATTTGCTGGATCAATCCATGAAAGCCGAAGGGGTGCAGATTTTTATCGGCGAAGAATCCGGTTATCAGGCCTTTGACCATTGCAGCCTGGTTACTTCTTCTTATTCGGTTAATGACGAAGTAGTCGGTGTGCTCGGCGTTATCGGGCCAACGCGCATGGCTTACGAAAAAATCATTCCGTTTATCGATGTGACAGCAAAATTATTAGGCGCAGCCTTGAATCCAAAAACATCGACCCCATGATAAGTAACAATATTTATTTGTGCATTTAAGCGCGTTACCACAACTAGAGCAAAGGAACAAAAAAGATGAGTATTGATCAGGAAACACCTGAATCGCAGGTTGATAGTGCTGTTGAATCAGGAGCTGAAACTGAAATCGTCAATGAAGAGCACGCACACACTGAAGTGGGTGAGCATGAATATACCATTGAAGAGCTGAAACAAGAACTGGAAGAAGCCAAACAAAAAGCGCACGAGTCTTGGGATAAAGCCGTTCGCACCCAGGCGGAAATGGAAAACCTGAGAAGAAGAACTCAAAAGGATCTGGAAGATGCCCATAAATTTGCCTTAACCAGTTTTGGCAAAGCCTTACTGCCCGTATTTGACAGTCTGGTTTTGGGCTTGCAAGCGGCAACCGGCGATAGCGAGGACGTAAAAAAATTCAGGGAAGGCAGTGACTTAACGATTAAACAGTTTGAAGCCTTGTTTGAAAAATTTAACATCGTTGCCATTGATCCTTTGGGACAACCTTTTAATGCAGAACACCATCAAGCGATGATGATGCAAGAAGTAGAAGGTGCCGAACCCAATACCGTCGTTAACGTGTTTCAAAAAGGTTATGTCCTGAATGGACGTTTACTAAGACCCGCGATGGTGGTGGTAGCAAAAGCCGCAGAAAAACCGTCAGAAGATAATGCGCAGGCTTGAACACCATAAAACAGCCCCCATATCGACCCTAACTTTTACATTTTTTATACAAATTCAGTCTGGAGCATTCAATGGCTAAAATAATTGGCATAGATTTAGGAACAACCAACTCGTGTGTTGCGGTGTTGGAAAACGGCGTAGCAAAAGTAATTGAAAACAGTGAAGGTGCGCGTACTACGCCTTCCATTATTGCTTTTAGCAGTGATGATGAAGTGTTGGTAGGCCAGTCGGCAAAACGCCAAGCGGTTACCAATCCAAAAAACACCCTGTTTGCCATTAAACGTTTGATCGGTCGTCGTTTTAAAGATGATGTCGTACAAAAAGACATCAAAATGGTACCTTATTCAATCGTCGAAGCAGAAAACGGTGATGCATGGGTAGAAGTGCATGGCAAAAAAATGGCCTCGCCAGAAATTTCAGCCCGCATTTTGATGAAATTAAAAAAAGACGCGGAAGCCTATTTAGGCGAAGCAGTAACCGAAGCGGTTATTACGGTTCCTGCCTATTTTAATGACTCACAACGTCAAGCCACTAAAGACGCAGGTCGTATTGCCGGCTTGGAAGTTAGACGTATCATTAACGAACCCACTGCCTCTGCATTGGCATTTGGTATGGATAAGCCTAAAGGCGATACCAAAATTGCCGTTTATGATTTGGGTGGCGGTACTTTTGATATTTCCATCATTGAAATTGCTGAAATTGATGGCGAACATCAATTTGAAGTATTATCAACCAATGGTGACACTTTCTTGGGTGGTGAAGATTTTGACTCAAGAGTTATTGAGTTTCTTGCCGCTGAGTTTAAAAAAGAAAGTGGCGTAGATGTACACAACGATCCCTTGGCGCTGCAACGTTTAAAAGAAGCGGCAGAAAAAGCCAAGATCGAATTGTCTTCAAGCCAACAAACCGATGTTAACTTGCCTTACATTACTGCGGATGCCTCCGGCCCAAAGCATTTAAATGTTAAGTTGACTCGCGCCAAGTTGGAATCTTTGGTTGAAGAACTGATTAACCGTACTAAAGGCCCTTGTGAAATGGCGCTTAAAGACGCCGGTCTTAAAGCATCAGAAATCAATGACGTGATTTTGGTGGGCGGTCAAACCCGTATGCCGAAAGTACAAGAAATGGTTAAAAGCATTTTTGGCCAAGAACCCCGTAAAGACGTCAACCCCGATGAAGCGGTTGCTTTGGGCGCTGCAATTCAGGCGGGTGTTTTGTCAGGTGATGTTACCGATGTATTGTTGCTGGACGTTATTCCATTGTCGCTGGGTATTGAAACAATGGGCGGTATTTTGACCAAGTTGATTGAAAAAAATACTACCATTCCAACCAATGCAGCGCAGGTATTTTCTACTGCCGATGACAATCAAACTGCCGTAACCATTCATGTCTTGCAAGGTGAGCGTGAAAAAGCGTCGGCTAATAAATCACTGGGTCGTTTTGATTTAGCGGATATTCCACCGGCATCGCGTGGCGTTCCACAAATTGAAGTGTCTTTTGATATTGATGCCAACGGTATTTTAAACGTATCGGCTAAAGACAAAGCAACCGGTAAAAAACAATCGATTGTTATTAAAGCCTCCAGTGGTTTGTCAGATGATGAAGTGGATCGCATGATTAAAGATGCTGAAGCCCATGCTGATGAAGATCGCAAGTTGACTGAATTAGTCCATGCCCGCAATCATGCGGATGGAATGATTCATGCCACTGAAAAATCTTTAAAAGAATTGGCTGATCAAGTTGGCGACGAAGAAAAAACCAGCATTGAACACGCGATTGAGGCACTGAAAGAAGCCGTTAAAGGTGATGATAAAGACGCCATTGAAGCTAAAACCAATGACTTAACTGAATTATCAGGTAAACTGGCTGAACGCGTTTATGCACAAAAAGCAGGCGCTGAAGGCGGCGAAGCCCATCATGATAGCGGTTCATCACACCATCACGAAGCCGATGACAGTGTAGTTGATGCTGAATTTGAAGAAGTCAAAAAAGACTAAATCAAACAGGCGGCATTAATTCTCCTGATTTTTTAACGGTGAATTGAAATAAAAAGCAGGTTGAGATGGAGAGATTCGTCTCAATCTGCTTTTTACATGAAGCATCAGGGAAAGATGATTATTTATGGCTCTACCTAACAGATTGAGTAGCTTACCCATAATAAAAAAGAGGCTAAAATGCTAACTTATCAAGCAACTAACGAAATAGTCAACTTAACGTTTTCCAAAGAATTTTTAAGTATTCCTGAACTGGTTAGATTGATTGAAACTTTACGAATTAAAGAGTTGATTTCCAAAAGCCAAGTGACTCAAGACGATATAATGAACCTTGATGAAGAACTTAAAGCTAATTGGTGGAATGAAAACAAAGATCGATTCCTTGCAAAAATCGAATGAAGCCTATCATTGTTGATACAAATATTATCTTTTCGGCATTGGTAAACAAAAACTCAAAAATATCATCATTTTTATTAAGCCCAACTCATCCACTTGTTATTCCTAAATATGGATTTGTAGAACTTTTTAAGCATAAGGAAAAAATCAGTAGAGTTAGCAAACATTCAAGCGATGAAATTTTGGAAATACTTTATGAGCTTATCAGGCGAATTGACTTTTTTGATGAAAACTCTATTTCAGCGGATGCACTGCAAAAATCATGGTTACTGGTAAAAGATATAGATCCAAAAGATATGCTCTTTGTCGCACTAACTATTGAAATGAACGGACTACTTTGGACTGGTGATGTAAAATTACGAACAGGCCTTAAATCAAAAGGCTTTGATTTATTTTTCGAATAACAAATCGTCAGCCACCCACTTTTATATGGCGACGATACAAAATATTAAACATAAAACCATTCCGCGCTTTCTTAGTGCGCGGTTTCTAATAACCTCGCAGCAATGCTTTATCTCCTGAGCACCCCTTTAGGAGCGGATTGAAACATGGCCACAAAAGAAGATTTTTACAAACTGCTCAACGTTGATAGAAACGCCAGTGATGCAGAAATAAAGAAAAGCTATCGCTCTATGGCGATGAAGTTTCATCCTGATAGAAACGCTGACAACCCCGAAGCTGCTGAAGTTAAATTCAAGCAAATTAAAGAAGCTTACGAAATTTTGTCAGACCCCAAGAAACGTTCAGCTTATGACCAGTTTGGCCATGCCGGCGTTGACCCTTCCATGGGCGGTGGGCGTTCTGGTGCCGAAGGTTTCGGTGATATTTTTGGCGATGTCTTTGGCGATATTTTTGGAGGTGGCGGTGGACGCCAACGTGGCGGTGCGCAGCGTGGCTCTGACTTACGTTATAACCTGGAAATAAGCCTGGAAGAAGCGGTTGCCGGAACAGAAACCAAAATTCGTATTCCGGTACTGGTCGGTTGTGGCGAGTGTAAGGGATCAGGCGCCAAAAAAGGTTCAAGTCCGATTATCTGCACCACCTGCCATGGTCATGGTCAAGTCCGAATGCAACAAGGTTTCTTTTCTGTACAGCAGGCTTGTCCTACGTGCCGTGGAACCGGCAAACAAATTAAAGACCCCTGTGGCAAATGTAATGGTCAAGGGCGCGTTCAGGAAACCAAAACCTTGTCGGCCAAAATCCCTGCGGGTGTCGATACCGGTGATCGTATACGGCTGAGTGGAGAAGGTGAAGCCGGAGAACGTGGAGCTCCGTCCGGTGATCTTTATATTGAGATCCGAGTAAAAGATCATGACATTTTTACCCGTGATGGCGCCAATTTATATTGTGAAGTGCCCATCAATTTTACGACCGCCTGTTTAGGTGATGTTATACAAGTACCTACCTTGGACGGTGAAGTAAAACTGACTATTCCGCCTGAAACACAAAGCGGAAAATCATTCAGATTACGCGGCAAAGGTGTTAAACAGGTTAGAGGCGGTCCGGTAGGTGATTTATTGTGCAAAGTAAAAATTGAAACACCGGTGCAACTGACCAAAGAACAAAAAGCACTGATTGCACAATTGGGCGAGTCCTTGTCAAGTGGTGGTAAACAGCACAGTCCCCAAGAACATTCCTGGATTGACGGTGTAAAAACCTTTTTTGACAAACTGACAGGATAAATCATGATACGTATTGCGGTAGTCGGCGCATCCGGTCGAATGGGGCACTGCTTGATCAAGGCTGCGGTGCTGGCTGATAAAACGGCGCTGGTCGTTGCAGCTTCACGTCCCGGTAGTGAGGCAATAGGCAAAGATGCCGGTGAATTGGCGGGCATTGGAACGTTGGGTATTAAAGTCGTTGCTGATTTAGCGTCAGTGCTTGATCAATTTGATGTGCTCATTGATTTTACCCGTCCCGATGCGTCAATGGCTTTTATAGAAACCTGTCGGCAAGCCGGTAAACAAATTATCATAGGCACCACCGGTTACAGCGATGCGCAAAAGACGTTGATTGCCGAGGCCGCTAAAGACGTGGCGATAGTGCTTGCGCCCAATATGAGTGTAGGCGTCAATTTAGCGCTAAAATTGCTGGAAATGACGGCTAAAGTCATGGGCGACTATACCGACATTGAAATCATTGAAGCGCATCACCGGCACAAAGTCGATGCACCGTCAGGTACCGCATTACGTATGGGTGAAGTGATTGCTGATGCCTTGGGGCAGGATTTAAAAGACTGCGCAATTTATGGCCGCGAAGGCATTACCGGCGAACGGGACAGAAAAACCATTGGTTTTTCAACCATTCGCGCGGGTGACATTGTCGGTGAACATACGGTGATGTTTGCAGATGAAGGTGAGCGCGTGGAAATTACCCATAAAGCCACCAGTCGTATGACTTTTGCCAACGGTGCGATTAGAGCGGCGGTCTGGTTACAGGACAAACCCAACGGACTTTACGATATGCAGGATGTTTTAGGGCTTTAGTTAGAAGCCTTTATTTAACCCGACCGGCAATTTGCCAGAACAGTTAATACCATAAAAAACCTCGTTTGGATTTTTCCAAACGAGGTTTTTTTTTGCCTTTTTTGTACTCACAGCAACACCGAACAAACAGGAGCGATGCAATTAATGGCTATTGCACATCACCCAGTTTCACGATACCGATACAAGCGCACAACTCAATGATTTTATTGCTATTAAAAAAATGATTAGCGCCAATAAGCCTCTTATCAACCCCTCGAAAGCTTAGCAATATACTTTTTATCACTCTGCATCCCGCCATCTTTATCACTAAATAAGATATACATATCAAAATACATCATTAAATGTCTTGGATTTTCTAAGATATAGTGAGCTCAAATCTAACAGCAACAATTCGTTCATCTTTAACAGTAATGATTTGTAGGGGCACACTATATGACATCTGAAACAAGAAAAAGCAATCAAGCACAATTAGCACCCGAAATCGCAGATCAGATTGTCTCTGTTTTGCAAGGCATCCGGTTTGGGTCAGTTGAAATTGTCATACACGACGGCAAGGTTGTACAAATCGAACGTAAAGAAAAGATACGCTTTGACGCAAAATAGCTATTCAAATAAGTAAAACCACTCTACCGTAAAAACGGCGAAAAAATATTATCTTAAAATGATGGTCAGCTGACCGGATGACCGGAACTAAAGATCAAAAGGAAAAAAATATGAGTAACTTTAGACGCACTGCGCTAGCCAGCGTAATTAATATCGCTTTATTGGGCGCTACCGATGTGCAGGCCGCCAACACCGAAACCCTGGAAAGACGCATTCGCGAACTGGAAAGCCGTTTAACAAAAATGGATCAACTGGAAGCACGTTTGGAAAAACTGGACAAAGCCGGTCTGTTATCCGCTCAACCAACGGCTCCTGCCGCTTCAGTTCAAACACCCGAAGTCGTCAAACTGACTCAAAAAGTAAATACCCTGGAACGCAAACTGGAAATACAGGATGAAGTGACTACTGGTGCCTTGCAAAAACTGCCCGTATTCGAAGCCGGTGCGGATGGATTTAAGATTTCTTCTTCGGACAAAAAACATCAGTTGCGCATAGGTGCAACTGTACAAACCGACTACCGTAACTTTGTCGGTGATAATTCACCTGTATGGACTCCTAGTTCAACTGCTGCGTTGGGATATTATCAAGATGCGGGGCCAAACTCTATCTTTCTGAGACAAGCTCGTATACTTTTAGAAGGTTATGTTTTTAAAGATATTTATTTTAAAATAATGCCTGACTTTGCTCAGACCACTTCCGGCAACTATTTGCCGGATGCTTACGTCGATTACGCCTATCTTCCTCAGGCCAGCTTGTTAGTCGGTAAATACAAGCCTTCAATTGGTCTTGAGCGTTTACAAGGTGATGCAAATACCGCCTTCCTGGAACGTGCTTTCCCTACTAATTTAGCACCTAATCGGGATATGGGCTTACAAGTTCATGGCGGTTTCGCTATGCCGGGTTATAAGGCAGAGACAGCTCCCGGACCTATCGATTCCAAGAATGCCTTTACCTATCAAGTGGGCATTACCGATGGCACTGGAGACAGTGGCAATTCTTATGGGATTGGTACTCCTCCCAATAACAATACCTCAACATCGTTTGCTAACAATAAAGAATTCGATGGACGACTATTTGCGCAACCGTTTCAACATTCCGGTTACGCTTGGCTGGAAGGCTTTGGGGTAGGTGTATCAGGGTCTTTCTCTAATCCGGATCACCAAGCTATTAATGCTCAAAGAACGCCTTTGGGACAGTCTCAGTTTGTTGATTACACTTCGTTGAACGCACAAACACAAAACGGCGCAAGAATTATTACAGCTAATGGCAGCTCTAACCGCATATACCCGCAGGCATACTGGTATAAAGGACCTTTTGGTTTAATGGGTGAATATGTTGCTTCGACCCAAACTCTATCTGCAAGCGGAAGCGCACCAACCGCAGCAGGTGCAAGCAAGGTTAATAATATTACTCAGACCAATAAAGCTGCTCAAGTTCAGGTTTCTTATGTAGTTACCGGCGAAGATAATACCTTTGAAGGTGTCAAACCCATGCGAAATTTTGACCCGTTTAAAGGTAGCTGGGGAGCATTGCAACTCGCAGCTCGCTGGAGCGAGTTGACTGTTGATAACGATACCTTCCAACTTCTTGATCCTACCAAGACTGCAAGTAAAGCGACAGCTGCGACATTCGGAGCTAACTGGTTTCTTAACAAAAATGCACTTATTAGATTAGATTACGAGAACGTATCTTTTAATGGTGGCGCACAGTCGGCACCGCCAACAGTATCGAGAGGTATCACCACGTACCATATAGCTAACCGACCTACAGAACAAATTATCTCAACCCGTTTTCAATTAGCATTTTAATAACCCAACCTAACCCAAGAAGTATTTCTTATGAAAAATAACTTTTTTAATATTGTCTTCGCCGCAGTACTGGCCGTTCTGGCAGCGGGCAACGCACACGCAGCCGAAGTAAAGCTGCTTAACGTGTCCTACGATCCGACCCGTGAGTTGTATAAAGAATTTAACCCGGCGTTTGCCAAATACTGGAAAGCCAAGACCGGCGATGACGTAACCGTTAATCAATCCCACGCCGGTTCTGGTAAACAGGCGCGTGCGGTGCTGGAAGGTCTGGAGGCCGACGTGGTGACCTTGGCGCTAGGCTTTGATGTTGACCAGCTTTATCAAAAGCGCAAACTGATTCCTGAAAACTGGCAAAGTGTATTACCCAACAATAGCTCACCTTATACTTCCACGATTGTATTGCTGGTGCGAAAAGGTAATCCGCTGGGCATTAAGGATTGGAATGACATCGTTAAACCGGGTGTCAGCATCGTCACACCCAATCCAAAAACCTCTGGCGGCGCACGCTGGAACTATTTGGCAGCCTGGTCTTATGCGCTAAAGCATAACAATAACGATGAAGCGGCCGCTAAAGATTTTGTATCCAAATTATACAAAAATGCAGCGGTATTAGATACCGGTGCACGCGGCTCGACAACCACTTTTATCGAACGCGAAATTGGTGATGTCTTGATTGCTTGGGAAAATGAAGCTTATTTGGCTTTAAAAGAATTCGGTGCGGACAAGTTTGAAATTATTACACCGTCATTAAGTATTTTGGCAGAGCCACCGGTCGCTGTTGTTGAAGATATAGCACGCAAACATGGCACTACTGAAGTGGCGACGGAATACCTGAAATACCTGTACAGCAAAGAAGGTCAGGAAATTATAGGCAAAAACTTTTACCGTCCGACTGATCCGGAAATAGCTGCAAAATATGCCAAGCAATTTCAGCCCTTGGAACTGGTTAAAATTGACGCCTTTGGTGGTTGGGATGCCGCACAGAAAAAACATTTTTCTGATGACGGTGTATTTGACCAAATCTACGGACCGGGTAAATAAGCCGCCCGTTATCGATAGTTTGTAAAAATTCAGGGTGGGTAAAATGCGCAAGCAGTTTGTTCACCCTGTCTGTTTTTGCCAACTTTTTCATGCAGGTTCCTTACACACTGTACTCAATCACCCGTGAGGAGAGTTAATGTCACAACGTAGTATTATGCCGGGGTTTCGCCCGTCACTTGGGTTTACCGTTATTTATTTAAGCCTGGTCGTTTTAATCCCGCTAAGCACGCTGGTGTTTAAAAGTTTTGAGCTAAACTGGCATGATTATGTCGGCATCATAACCAACAAGCGCGTGTTATCCTCGTTTCGGGTGAGTTTTTCCACGGCACTGGTAGCCGCTTTAATCGCCAGCTTCTTTGGCTTTATTACCGCCTGGGTATTGGTGCGTTATTCTTTTATCGGCAAACGTTTTTTTCATGCCTTAATCGACTTCCCCTTTGCCTTGCCGACAGCCGTTGCCGGTATTGTCCTGGCCACTATTTTTCAGCCCAGCGGTTTTCTGGGTAAATTGCTGATCGATACCTTGGGCGTGCAAGTGGCCTTTAAACCACTGGGTATTGTGATGGCGCTGATTTTTATCAGCATTCCGTTTGTCGTGCGCACCGTTGAACCCGTCTTGCTTGAATTTGAATCCAACATGGAAGAAGCGGCATCCAGCCTCGGTGCCACCCGCCTTCAAGTCTTTTGCAAAATTATTTTTCCGAATGTGTTTCCCGCTTTACTGACCGGTTTTGCACTGGCTTTTGCCAGAGGCGTAGGTGAATATGGCTCGGTTATATTTATTGCCGGCAACATTCCTTATATATCAGAAATTGTCCCGCTCTTGATTGTTACCAAACTGGAACAATATGACGAAGTGGGCGCGACAGCCATTGCCTTGACCATGCTGATTATTTCTTTCGTGCTGCTGCTGTTGATTAATGTGCTGCAACTCTGGGTGCGTAAACGCTCTGGACAACTTTAAGGAGACACCGGACATGAATGCCATACCTCAACCCATAAACCCCGCCAAATTGGTTGCGCGTCAACAAGTGGCCCTGCAAGATGCTGACTGGGTCAGATGGAGCTTGATTGCAATCGCGGTCAGTTTTATCAGTTTGTTTATATGTCTGCCTTTAGGTCTGGTTATTTTTCAGGCCTTCTCCAAAGGTGTCGTCGCTTATTGGTCAGCCTTATCTCAAGCCGATACGCTGGCCGCTATCAACCTGACCTTATTGACTGCCTTGGTCACTGTACCTTTAAATACCGTATTTGGGGTTGCTGCCGCTTGGGCAATTACCCGTTTCGATTTTAAAGGCAAAAGCCTGTTGACCACATTGATCGACCTGCCCTTTTCAGTATCTCCGGTTATTTCAGGACTGATTTTTGTGCTGTTGTTCGGTGCGGAAGGCTGGTTTGGCGAATGGCTGATGGCGCATGACGTAAAAATTATTTTTGCGGTTCCGGGCATTATTCTGGCTACTTTATTTATCACTTTTCCTTTCGTCGCGCGGCAATTAATTCCCCTGATGCAGGAAATGGGCACTCAAGAAGAAGAAGCGGCACTTTCCTTGGGTGCGGGCGGCTGGAAAACTTTTTGGGCAGTCACCGTACCCAACATTAAATGGGCTTTGCTGTATGGCGTGTTGCTGTGTAATGCCAGAGCGATGGGTGAATTTGGCGCGGTTTCCGTGGTTTCCGGTCATATTCGGGGCTTGACCAATACCCTGCCTTTACATGTAGAAGTTAATTATAACGACTATAACATCGTCGGTGCCTTTGCCAGTGCCTCAATCCTGGCAGCTTTGGCTATCGTTACCCTGATTCTAAAATCGGCGCTGGAATGGAAACAAGGCAACCGATAAGGAATGCGCATCAAATTACTTGGGCATCTTGCTCCCTCGGCCTCTGGGAGAGGGTTGGGGTGAGGGAATATAAACGGTCAAGTATTTCATGCACGTTCTTTAGGAATGAGAATGAAGCATCTGTAGGAGTGGATTTATCCGCCCAAGGCGAATGAATTCGCCCCTACACGCATGATTCATTGGCCATTCTATTTCGTGCGCGTTCCTTAGCAATTTCAATGATTTTATTTTGGAGATTCCATTATGAGTATTTTACTTTCTGATATCAGTAAAAATTTTGGTGCCTTTTCAGCGCTAAACCATATCAATTTAGAGGTTCCGGAAGGCGAACTAGTCGCCTTATTAGGGCCTTCCGGTTGTGGAAAAACCACACTGTTACGCATCATTGCCGGACTGGAATATGCTGACAAAGGCCGAGTATTGATAAACGGTGCCGATAAGACCAATCAAAATGTCAGCCAGCGCGGCATCGGTTTTGTGTTTCAGCATTACGCGCTGTTTCGGCACATGACGGTATTTGAGAACGTGGCGTTTGGCTTGCGGGTCAAGCCGCGTCGTGACCGCCCCAGTAACGAGGTCATCACCAAAAAAGTTCATGCGTTGCTGGAACTGGTGCAACTGGACTGGCTTAATGACCGTTATCCCGATCAACTGTCGGGTGGTCAACGTCAGCGTATTGCCCTGGCCAGAGCCTTGGCGGTAGAACCCTCCGTATTATTATTGGATGAACCGTTTGGCGCACTCGATGCCAGCGTGCGTAAGGATTTACGCCAATGGTTACGAAACCTGCATCATGAATTAAATGTCACCAGCATTTTTGTTACCCATGACCAGGAAGAAGCCATGGAAGTGGCCAGTCAAGTTGTCGTACTTAATCATGGAAGCATCGAACAGCAAGGCTCGCCGACCGATATTTACGATCATCCTGCCAATGCTTTTGTCTCGCGTTTTATTGGCCAGACCAATATTTTTGATCTGGCCGAGCATGATACTGACTGGTTGCAAACAGCCGGACTGCTGGCACCGCAAAGTGAAGGAAAGATTGCCCATGTTCGTCCTCATGATATTATCATTGAAAAATCAAACGCCGATCATGCCGCCCCTGCAACCGTTAAAGACTGGCAACATCTGGGCGCACTGATTCGTCTTGAGCTGGTTAAAAATGATGCGAATGGTTCGGCAGCACCCGTTTTTGCTGAAATGCCCAATGATCAATTTAAACAATTGGAATTGAATAGAGGCGACAAAGTTGACCTGAAGATACGTCAGGCGCACTGGTTTCATTAATTTGCTAACGACTCAGTCATTAAAAAATCCGTTGAAACTAGAATAAAGAAGCCGGTCGGGGTTTGCAACCCCGACCGAAACGTTTAAAAATTTCAATAGCTTTCAAAACGTGAGTGACGGGGTTGCAAACCCCGTCACGCTCCAGATCTTTTTCGACTAAAAACAAAATCCGTTAAAACCCGTATAATCAGCGTCATCCGTGTGCAATAATCAGTCATAGTCGATAAGGAATCACTACATCATGAATTTGAGTCAAATTGAATTACTTCGCGTACTTCAAGAAACAAATTTAAATCTTTCAAAAGCCGCCGAAAAAATGCACATTGTGCAATCGGCAGTCAGTCGGCAATTGCAACTTTTTGAGGCGGAATTAGGCTCGCCTTTATTTGAAAGACAGGGTAAAAAACTGATCGGCATGACGACGCTAGGCTTACGTATCATGGACGAAGTGGCAATCATTACCCAGTCCAAGAATAATATTCAAAACATAGCGGCTGATTATCTTGACAGTAACCAAGGCATTCTCCATATTGCGACCACCCACACCCAAGCCAAGTATTTTTTACCCATACCTATTCAACGGTTTAGGGAAAAATATCCGGGTGTAAAAATTTATATGGCGCAATCATCGCCAGAACAACTGATTGCCCAATTGCATACGCGTAAAGCCGACATTGCCATCTGCACAGAAAAAGTCGATGAAGAGGGCGATCTGGTTATTGAGCCTTGTTATGAATGGCATCATGCGCTGGTAGTACCCCAGCAACATCCACTCAGTGAAGGCAACATTACGCTTGAGCGCTTGGCATCGTTTCCTATCCTTACCTACAGCTTTGGTTTTACCGGACGCTCAAACATTGAAAGCGCCTTTAAAGCCAAAGGATTGGAACTGGATATTGCACTGGCGGCCTCAGATACCGATGTGATAAAAACGTATGTTCGCTTGGGCATGGGCGTTGGCCTTATCACAGCAATGGCCTACGACCCCAAAGCAGATTGGGATTTGGTAGCACGGGACTTGTCCCATTTAATTCCCAGCTCAAGGACTAAAATAGCCTATTTAAAACATAACTATTTACCCTTATATAGTCAGCATTTTATTGCTGAATTGCTGTTGGCCGCCAAAGACATAAAATGTTAAGACTATCGACTTAAGCGTAAATAGTTTAGTAGGGTGCGCATCGCGCACCACAACCATGCCAGAGTAGAAACCCAATAGGCACCAGATAGATAACAATAAGTGATTTTGGTGCAAATAAAACCGTTTAGTGGATACGATTTTAGGTGCGCGATGCGCACCCTACCACTAATAAAATCTACCTAACCCCTCTTTTTCAAAGAGGGAAACTGAGTAGTTATATGTCAAGAGCTAGCCGCCTTAATTAAAATGCCGGATTATCTCGGACCATTCATACTTTTTGCACAAAGCGAAGGCATACTTTTCTTTAACTTTTATGTTATATAGGCAATGACAGATTGTTGCCTGGCAGTCATACTTTAAACAATGACTGCTGACAG
>JBAXUR010000080.1:0-15250 GCA_037129595.1 Methylococcaceae bacterium
TTTTATACCTTGTTACGGAATATACTAATGACTCAACTTGAAATGACAAAAACAAGGACTCAAGCAGCGATGCGTGTAGTCCCTGCCCGAAATCGACTACAGGCTCCGGATAAGTCTGATTCAGTGGTGGATGAGTATATCTTGCTTGAACGCATTATCGGAGGCGATACGTCTGCATTTGAGGTGTTTTACAAGCTCTATTATACAAAGCTGTCCCGCTTCATTCTACGGATGATGCTCCGGCCTGAATCAGTCGAGGAGTTGATACAGGAAACCTTGTTGGTGGTCTGGGAAAAGCCCGAGGGTTTCAACCATACCTGTAAAATATCCACTTGGGTTTTCGGTATTGCCTATAATAAAACGCTTAAGTTGATGTCTAAAAAAGCCAGTCGCAGTAACGATGTTAATGTTGACGACCTGATGGAGAGCATCGGTGATCCTGCGGCTAATCCCGCTCAATACCTGGAAAGCAAAGACTGGTTGAGTTGCGCACTTGACGTATTGCCTCCAGACCAGCGAGCGGTCATTGAGCTGACTTTTTACCATGGACTGTCTTATCAGGATATCGCCATAATACTTAACTGCCCTGAAAATACGGTAAAAACCCGGATGTTTCATGCCCGCAAAAAGCTTCATGTCTTTGCGGAAACTTAAGAGAACCAAGATAATGAACCGATATACTTCTCTATTAAACGATACTACACAATTTAACGATCAGCAGCATCATCAGATAGAACTGCTGTTACCCTGGTTTCTGAATGAAAGCCTGGAACATAATGAGTGGCAACAAGTAGAAACCCATCTTCGCAGTTGTATTCAGTGTAGTGGCTTGTTGGTGGAAAGGGATAAACCCAAGCTTTTAAAACAGCCAAGTAAATTATCTCTCTGGATTTTTGGTATCAGAAAACCGACTAAAAGTCTTGAAAGTGAAGGCTGGTTAAGTTGTGCATTCGCCATGCTTCAGCCAGAACAGCGAGCGGTCATCGAGCTGACTTTTTGCTACAGTATGGCTTATCAGGACATCGCCAGAATACTTAATTGTCCCGAAGATACCGTAAAGAAGCGGCTATTTAATGCTCGTAAAAAACTTCAGATTTTTGCAGAAACCCAAGAGAATTAAGGCCATGAATCGACATACTTTTCCATTAACTGATGATCACCGACAGATACAGCTATTGTTGCCTTGGTATGTGAATCATAGCCTGGAACAAAATGAGAGAAAGCTGGTGGAAAGCCATCTTCGCAGTTGTATTTTGTGCCATCGGGAATTGGTTGTCTTACGCAAACTAGCCGAAGATGTAAATAAATCTTCTGTTTTGGATGTGGCTGCCGAAGCATCTTTCGCACGATTGCGAGGAAAATTGCAAGCAGCTGAGCCAGTCCGGTCATTTATCAATCAGCAAAATCCGGACTTGCTAAAGAAGTCCGCAGACGCGACATCAGGCTTGTCTGCTCTTACTACAAACAACACTAGGCGATTATTGCGGTTTAGTGGCCGTACGGGAAAATACCTTGCCATTGCCGCATCGATGCTATTTGCAATGATTCCGTTGGCCATGCAATACGGGCGGTCGCCCGCTATAACCGACTACTACACACTATCGGATGGCAAGCCGGAGTCCCTGAAAGGAGCCCAGTTGCGCATCGTTTTTTCCAAATCTTTGCCGAATACTGTTATTGATTCTCTACTTAAAAAGATTCACGGAAAACTTGTCGAGGGTCCCAATAGTGTTGGTGCTTATACGGTAAGGTTGGGTGATGGTCAAGATAGTACGGAATTAACCACAGCTATTACCTTTTTGCGCAGCCAACAAAATGTAATGTTGGTCGAGCCAGTAATCGAGCCCTGAGCTAGTTATGAAATCATTGCGATCAAGTTTGTTGATTTGTTTGTTGGCACTATTAACCGCATGTGCCAATAAAACCGATTATTTAAATTATGGCGATAGCGCATCAACTGATGATCGTCGCTTGCTGGTCACTTTTGTCGACCGGACTATCAATCGGAAATTGCCGGGTAACGCGACAGAAGGTTACCGAATTCGCGACCAATATAATAACTCCGGTTGGAGTGTACGTATTGCACATGAACTGGCTGATCGCTATCATTTACAAGTCATTACCCAATGGCCTGTTACCGCGCTGGGCGTGAGTTGCGTGGTTTATGAGGTGCCCAAGCAAGTACGGTTGACGCAGGTGATGGCGGATTTGCAAAAAGACCAACAGGTTTCATTGGTTCAACAGATGCAGCGTTTTCAGGTATTGGCTAGCCAACCATCCGCTTCGAGTCCCTACAGCGATCCTTATCTGCACTTGCAATCAGGCTTCCAGGCATTGGAGATAAACGATCTGCATCATAAGACAACCGGTCGTGGGGTTCGTATTGCGTTGATTGATACTGGCGTTGATGTTGATCATCCTGATCTCAAGGGTCAAATAAAATATTTGGAAAATATGGCCCCGGAGCCAATAGATCACAATATGGCTGAGGTGCATGGCACCGCAGTAGCGGGTGTTTTGTCTGCCCGTCCTGACAACGGTATAGGTATTGCCGGCATTGCGCCCGATGCCGAAATATTTGCTCTGCGTGCTTGCTGGCCCAATAAGCCAGGCTCACTAGCGGCGCACTGCAATAGCTTTACTTTGGCATTGGCGCTAAATAAAGCCATTATTCTTGATAGTCAGATAGTCAATCTCAGCCTTAGCGGATCAGAAGATCCTTTGTTGCGACAGTTGATTGAGATAGCGCTGGCGAAAGGCATCATCATTATTGCCGCAGTACCTGGAAAAGATCAAGGTGGTGGATTTCCAGCCAATATTTCGGGTGTGATAGCAGTGGGACAGGGGGGTGAAAGCAGTAACCCCGAAATCATTGCGCCGGGACGGGATATTCTGACGACAGTTCCGCACCAAGCCTATGACTTTATGACCGGTAGTTCATTTGCAACGCCCCATGTCGCTGGCGTGGCAGCATTGCTGCTGCAACTGCATCCCGATTGGCAAGCGCTCGATATCAAGCGACAGCTAAGCAGTGATTCGAATTTATTGAGTGCCCGTGTGTTTAATGCGGCAACCCCCATCCCTAAACAGGATGATCAACACTAAGCTGTCTATGATCATGTCGAATCTGGAGAAATTAGTTAGTCTACGAAAAAATGACAACTCTCAAAGAGCCACCCAATTATAGGTCTTTACTTAAAGGTGAATGGCTATTCAATTCAATAGTCTGATTTTGGTTATTTGGGTAAGTCGGTAGTTAGTGTATCAATTAGGTAACAGTTAAAAAAAATAATACCCAGTCTGGCTATTTTCTCCAAACAAAAAACTCAAGCGCTCAAGATAACTCCTGAAATAGCGAGTTAATAAAATAACACTTTAATTTTTAAGGTGTTTTTATATTCACATTCTCAGTGATTAATTGTCAATCATTGGAACCATAATCTTGTTTTCTCGACTCTGCGTTAAATAAGTGTTTTTTCTATGTATCACAAATATTACAGTGATTCCTCGTATTATTCTCAAGATATCCAAACATCTCCTCTTTTCATGTATTAAAAATATGACAGTGATACTTCAATGTGTCGCCATTATTCTCAATAGATAGAAAAATATCGTTTTAAATCATAGTTATATATTTTTGGTATAGGTTTTGCTTTGTACTTGGCAAGTCTACTTGATGTTTATATTAGACCCATGGACCTATCGTAATTACATCGTAATAAGTAGGGTTACTAAAAATATTTGCCAGTTATTTTAAGCATCATTAGATAAAAACCTCGGCGAAGACCAAAGAAAATAACAAGTTTTTTAAACTTTGAGAATGAAGGATAAAACGAATGAAAAAAAATAAATTTGTAAGGGGATTGTCTTTGACAATCTTTGTTGCACTATGCGGAGGTGGTGTAGCGTATGCAGAAAGCGACACCTCAACCAATGATCAAATAACGAACGCAGATAAGATTCAGTCACAAAACAGCCGGCACAAGTTGCCGCATGTTGACCGTAAGGCGGCTGCGGTTCGTCTTAGAGATGCTCATGAGCAGCAACGTCAACAAAAATTGGTTGATAGTGCCAACACTGGAAATGGTCAAAGAGGTCAACAATGAATTTAACTAAATCAATCAGACAAATAATGTTTGCTTGTGGCACTGCCGCTTTTGCTGCGGGTACACTGGCTGCGGTAGGACTTCAAAATCCACCGCCGGGACCGGGCCAAATACCGGATTATTTCGGTGTGACCGGCAACTACGCCAACAGTCCTGAACCGGTTTTGGCTACGGTTGCCATTACGGGCACAGGCACCGGAGCCATTGCTGCGGCAACCACCTATGATTACAACTCTGTTAATCCCGGGGCTTACACCGGTGGCATCACGGATGTTCAGATTCTGAATGGCGGTACCGGATACCTTAATGGCGGTACCGGATACGATAACGCAACTACAACGGTTACCGTCATCGGTGGTCTGGGTGTAACCCCTGTTACTGGCCTAACAGCGGAAGTTTATAAGGGCGTAATAGTCGGTATTAAGGAGTTTAATCCTTTTGTACGGGATTTAACATCTACAGGTACAGGCATTAATACCGCTACAGCTAACCCAAGTTACATCGGTAATCTGGCGACCCCTGTAACCTTTTTGGGTTCAGGTTTTACGGTTCCTGTCACCGGCACCGGTCTGAAGAAATTTGTTGATCTATTGCCGGGTATACCTGGCGTTTCTTCTTATGCATCAACTGCGGCTGGTTATACAGCCGGTGTGACTCCGCTGGGCCAGGCGTTGCCGGTCGCAGTTCCGGATACCACCAAATTCCCCGGTTCCGACTATTATGAAATCGCCGAAACAGCGTATACCCAAAAGATGCATTCCGGATTGCCGACTACCCATTTGCGCGGCTACAAACAGCTAAATGCACCTGCCGGTAGTGCGTCACTCAACAACCAGTACCTGGGCCCGATCATTGTTGCCCATAAAAACCGTCCGGTGCGGGTGAAGCTGGTTAACCAGTTACCGCTCAAGGGCACTGCCGGCTTGGGTGATCAACTGCCATTCCCGGTTGACCACACCTACATGGGCGCTGCCGGAGCTACTGACACCGACAACCGTACCGCCCTGCACATGCATGGCGGCAATACCCCTTGGATCAGCGACGGCACGCCACGCGAGTGGATTAAACCCGCCGGTGAAGTGGGTGCCAACAAAGGCGTCAGTGCCACCAACGTGCCTGATATGTATTTTACCTCTGCAGGGGTAGTTGTACCTGCCTGTAGTTCGACAGTTACCGCTAGCTGTTCATTGCCTGCCGGCCAACCGCAAGCCAAACTGCCAGCAGGAGCCACTACCAATCCGGGTGACGGCGCTCTTACTTTCTTCTTTACCAACGAGCAAAGCGCCCGCTTAATGTTCTATCACGATCACGCCGAAGGCTTAACTCGTCTGAACGTCTATGACGGTTTAGCGGCTGGCTTTTTGTTACAGGATCCTACCGAGCAGGCCATGGTAAGTGGCGGAACACCTGCGGTTGCAGCACTAGCGATGGGATATTCGCCTGCAGATCAAGCTACTTACGATAATGTAACCGTTTATCCGGCAGTCTTGCCACCACTGGTGGATACCATTCCCCTGGTGATTCAGGAAAAGACCTTCGTGCCTGACAATACTAATCCGGTGCTGAACTTCTATGGCCCGTTTGCTTCCCAGCTTAATTCCTCTGATCCAACCTGGCGTTGGGGCAGTGGCGTAGTTGCAACAGGTGCCAACGGTACAGGCGACTTGTGGGTTCCCCACGTTTACATGCCGAACCAAAATCCGGGTGATATTTCCGGTGCCAACAGTTTCGGGCGTTGGGATTATGGTCCGTGGTTCTGGCCACCGTTTACCGGCATAACGCACGGAGCCGTCGTTAATCCTTATTACGATGCCACTTGCGTATCCTCAGCGGCGAACTATTGTGAAGGTCAGTACATACCGGGCGTGCCTAATGGCAATACCTATGGTACACCAACAGGGTTACCTTTACCTGGCGGTTATGACCCTACTTTGTTAACGCTGGGCCAACCTACCGGCACACCAGAGTCCTTCAACGACACCCCGCTGGTTAATGGTACCGCTTACCCTGTGTTAAAGGTGGATCCCAAGCAGTATCGTTTGCGAATCTTAAGTGTTGGCAATGACCGCATGCTGAACTTGTCGATGGTTGTGGCTGCAAGCAATCTGACGCCTAATACAGCGCTACAGAATGCTGCTCCTGCAGTAAACACAACAGTAATGTGCGATGGCAGCCTGACTTCTCCAGCTGACCGATCAGTGTGTACCGAAGCCAGAATGGTGCCGTTCAATGCCACTCAGCATGCGGTTTCTAAATTCCCTGATTGGTGGTATAGCCCGCAAAAAGGCGGTGTAACGTTTGATGGCCGTCCCTCGGGCGTATTTGATCCGGCTACTCGCGGTCCCGCGATGGTTCAGATTGGCACCGATGGCGGCTTTTTGTCGACACCTGTGGTTATTAACAACCAACCGGTTAACTTTGAGTACAACCTCAAAAACATCGTGGTTACCAATGTCAAGGAACACGCGTTGTTGCTCGGCCCTGCGGAACGTGCCGATGTGGTGGTTGACTTTAGCAACTTCGCCGGCTCCACTTTGTTGATGTACAACGATGCACCGGCACCGATGCCGGCGTTTGATTTGCGTCTGGATTACTTTACCGGCGATTATGACAACACCGACACCGGTGGCGCGTTCTCGACTCTGCCAGGCTACGGGCCCAACACCCGCACACTCATGCAGATTCAGGTTAGCGGTTCTGACGGTTCCCATCCTGTGGATGACACCGGAAGTATTGGCATAAAGGTCAGTCCTATAGATGGCAGCGTGAGCGGGCCTTTGGTTACTGCCGTACAAACGGCGTTCAGAACCAGCCAAGAGCCGATTATCGTTCCGCAGGCGGCTTACAATGCGGTCTACAATTCGGCCGTGAATGACAGTACGCTGGCCAGCAATGCCAACCATAACCTGGCGCTGATTCAGGATTATTCGCTGAACTTCACGCCTTATGCTAGTCCGGCAACAGGTGGTGCGGTCACTGCGCCCGTGTTGATGGATATGCAGCCAAAAACCATCATCGAAGATTGGACGATGGATTATGGCCGTATGAACGCTCTGTTGGGTGTGGAACTTCCAAAGACAACTGCAACGACCAATACCGCACTGCCCTTGGGTTATATCGATCCGCCTACCGAGTTGGTCAAAATATCGCCCAACGACGGTTCGGCAGTAGGTGCTAATGCGCTGACGGATGGTACTACCTTGTGGAGAATTACCCACAATGGTGTTGACTCCCATGCGATGCATTTCCACCTGTTTCACGTGCAAATCGTCAACCGGGTCGGTTGGGATGGCACTATTCGTCCGACAGAACCCAACGAACTGGGTTGGAAAGACACCGTGCGGATGAACCCGTTGGAAGATGTTGTGGTGGCCCTGCGTCCTAAAGTTATGACTACCCTCCCATTCAAAGTACCTAATAGTCATCATCTTTTGGATCCTGCACAGGCTACTGGTGCCGGTAATGGTTTCTTTAACCTGAATCCAACTACCGGTAATGCGTCCACCGTCAATAACGTTAATGTTAATTATGGCTGGGAATACATCTGGCACTGCCATATTCTGGGTCATGAAGAAAACGACATGATGCGGACTATCGCTGTCGCTCAAACGCCGGAAGCGCCAACTGCCGTAACGGCTACAGGTGCTACTGCTGTGACCGTTAACTGGACCGACAAGTCCATCATCTCCAACTGGGTTACTATCCAGAGGGCTTTAGATAGTGGCTTTAACACTGGATTGACTACCTTTAATGTGCAAGAACCAGAATGTACTGTGCAGACAGGTTGCACACGTAACTATGTTGATAACTCTGCTGGAGCAGTACAAAACTCGGTTTATTACCGGGTGATGGCCAACAATACAGTGGGAGCAGGCGATGTCAATCTTGCGCTTCCTGCTAATCTTGCCTCATTAACGCCAGGTTTGGCCGGTTACGACAACGTAACGTCAGAGTCGGCTTTCTCCTCCGGTGTAACCGGAGTAGGCTCGCGCATACTGATGTTGTCGCCTTCTGCATTTGCATTTGGAAACGTTCAGGTCACTTCAGCTCTTGTACCTTCATCCAGCGTACAAGTTGTGACCGTAACCAACACGAGTGCCGGTACGAAGACGTTTATCGCTCCGACGTTTTGTACACAGGCTACCGGTGCTCTCGCTACCTGTACTACCACTGGCGCACCTGCAAACTATTCACAAACGAATAATTGCGGTTCCAGCGTAGCGGCAGGTGCAAATTGTGCTATCACCGTCAAACTGACGCCGACGACTACCGGTGCTAAAACTGCGTATATGAGAGTGGCCAACTTTGGCACCTTGGGTACTGGTACAGCGGTTTACGGTGCAGTGGCATTGACGGCAACGGGTACCAATCCAGCGGCAACAGTAGCGCCAACACCGCTGGCGTTTGGTAATGTTCAAGTGGGTAGTACAAGCACCAAGACAGTCACGTTAACAAACACAGGTGTCGGTCCGTTTACGGTGGCTACACCCGCGTTTGCCGGTGCTGCTGCTGCGAACTACTCACAGAGCAATACCTGTGTGTCGCCAGTGGCTGTGGGGGCAACATGTACTATCAGCGTAAAGCTTGCTCCTCCAGCCGTTGCAACGACTGAAGCTGCAACGATGACTATCGCCAATGCGACTACGGTGAATCTTACTGGCGCCGGTGTGGCTCAGGTGGCAACAGTAGCGCCAACACCACTCGCGTTTGGTAACGTTCCTGTAAATACTACAAGTACCAAAACAGTGACGTTGACCAACACAGGTGCCGGTCCGTTTACGGTGGCAACACCTGCGTTTGCCGGTGCGGCATCTGCGAACTACTCACAGACCAACAACTGTGTGTCGCCGCTGGCTGTGGGTTCAACGTGTACTATCAGCGTAAGATTAGCACCGACTGCTATTGCAGCAACTGAAGTTGCAACGATGGCTATCGCCAATGCGACAACTGTAACCTTCTCGGGCGCTTCAATAGCACCGACGGATTCGGTTTCAGCTATCACGGCGTTTGCTACTACAACTCGTGGCACAAGTAGTGCTGCTCAAACTGTGACAGTGACCAATACCGGTGCAGGACCTTTGAACATGGCAGCAACAGCGGCCACGCTCACAGGAACGGGTACTAACGCTACACAGTGGACAGTGGCAAGCAATACTTGTAACGGTGCAATACTGGCTGCAGGAGCAACCTGTACGATTGGTGTTCAGTTTACACCGACTACAGCTTTAGCGATTGGAGCTCACAACGCAACGCTGAACGTACTGAGTAACGCAACTGCTAAAACAGTAACTTTAACAGGTACATCAAAATAGCCGCGTGTTGCGGTTTTCCTTTGACATAGGTCAGGGTAAGTATCGCAACCCAACACATCGGCTGGAAATGTCGGGTTGACGGTGAAGCTGTCAGCCCGACTTCTGATCAAACCGGGTCAACGGCAACCCCGTTGGCCCAACTCTAAATACGGTCGAGTTGGAATCTCGACCCTTTTTTAAATGGCATCGAAACCTTCGGTGCCATCCAAAAAAGGAACAATACCGGAGGACAGGTAGGCGGGATCAAACAGTGTAGGGGACAGATAAACAGATGATTACCACTTTAAGGATTGCGGGCATATAAATGTAAACCAGATTAACGCTATTCCCGTTGACCGGCCGAGATAAAAAAATTTTAAAATAATCTTTACAGAGGAAAGAAATAATGAAAAAACAACAACAGAGAGTCGAAGCTGACTTATGTCATGCGCAGAATAGAATCTCTTTGCTTCGGTTACAGGTATCTACAAATTTGCCTTTGACCGGGTTCAACGGTGCCCTACGAAGCGCAGGAAAAGTGTTCGCTACAGGGACTGTGCTTTGTGCATCGCTGACTGCGCTTCCGGCTTTTGCCGGTACGCTTTATTCTCAACCGCCATCCACCTTTCTTAGCACCATGCTGTCGCAAGCGGATGTGGGTTTTACGGATGGCTCGGCTTGGGTCAATGACGATTTTATCGCTACCCAATCCGGAGCCATTACCAATATTTCCTGGCAGGGCGATGCGCAACCCGCAGGCAATAACGGGTTTACCATTACCATCATCCCTGTTGTGGACGCCTCCGGCAATCCCTATACGCCGACGCTTCCAGAGCTGGCAACCGTTACGCCTCTGATGACGGTTACTGTGCCCGGCAACGCCGGACAGGCTTTGAATAAAGGTACCTTATATAATTTTAATGCGGTTCTGCCGACCTCGTTCAATCTCGTTAAAGGTACCCGTTACTGGATTAACATTGAGTCCACCGGACTCAATCCTTGGGGTTGGGCGAATGGCACAGGCGGCAATGCTTCGATTAATTATTGCCAGCAAACACCTTATGTATGTACTTTGGGTGTAAGTGACCGGGCTTTTTCACTTAACGATACGACCGTTACCGCCAGCTTGGTATCGGGTGAAGTTAACGTCGCCTACCCGGCAACGGTTTTGGCCGGCACCTTGTCCGGCAATAGCTTATTGGATGTTACTACAGTGCCACCGGGCCTGACGGTTAATCAGGGCACAGCGCCATTCACTGTCTCAGGTACGCCCACTCAGGCAGGCAATTATACGTTTACGGTCATCGGCAATGCCACCGATGATATTTTTAACATCACCATTGCCAGTCCCGTTGCTCTGGCAACCACTACACTGACTAGCGGCACTGAAGGCACTGCCTACTCTGCGACTGTCATCGCCACTGGTGGGGCAACGCCTTATAACTGGTCTATATCCGGATTGCCTGCCGGCTTAACGTATGCCGTTTCCACTGACACCAAAACAGTGACGCTTTCCGGCACGCCAGCGGCTGGAACTGCGGGCTTAAATAACGTGGCTTTTACTGTCACTGACGCTGCCGGAGGCACTATCCTCCCTACGTCGATCCTTGGCTTGACGATTGGTGCCGCGCCGGTTGTAACCCCACCTGTGACCCCGCCAGTGGTAACGCCACCGGTTGTAACACCTCCTGTGACTCCGCCAGTGGTAACGCCACCGGTTGTAACCCCACCTGTGACCCCGCCAGTGGTAACACCACCGGTTGTAAAACCGCCTGTGACTCCGCCAGTGGTAACGCCACCGATTGTTAAGCCGCCTGTGACCAAACCTGCAGGCGAGGCCTGCACCAAAGCTAACGCTGCGCTGAGTAAATTGCCGCTCCTTCAGGGTTCAGCCAGGATTTCTGCAGTTGGTAATGGCTATATCAGGGTGGGAGAGATTACGCTATATCACAGCACTTGCGCCACGGTTAATTTTAAAGCCCCTGCCACGAAGTTTGTGGTCGGTGAAACGGCAACCTGGAAGGGCCACAAGACTAATGGCGTCATCCAGGCGAGCACTATCACTGTTAAGAAATAAGTAAAAGTAAAGTTACATCGAAGGTACAACCGATATTCCCTCCTTTGTAAAAGGGGGGAATAATTGTGATTTTTTTATAAATAAATTGCTAAAACGGGGCCAACACCAACCTTATTGGCCTACCCCAAAAAAGGAAAATGTATGGCACAGGAAATATAGACGTGAAAAAAAATATCTACAAAGTAATAGGATATATTTTACTGTTAACGTCGTTATCGATTCCGGCAGCTTTTTTAGGTATGGAAATTCTTAATTTTATGTTGGTGGGTTCATAAGGTATGGCAATCAAAGGATAGCCCCAATTTTTTTATGATGAGTAAGATTCTTCGGACAGCACGCCCGATTTCCATTTTTCAAAGGGCGGGAGCAATTCGGGAGCTGAATACTTATCAAACGACAGCTTTATTTAAAGTGAATTTCTCACAGATTTAACTAGTTAAGAGGTTACAGAAATGATACATAAGAAATTGAACGGACTGGCGGCTTTGTTAATGAGTTGCGCTTTGTTGCCGGCGGCGAATGCCAAAGAAGCACACGCGCCCAAATATCCAAAAGCAGATGAACAGAGTGCTCCCGCTACAACTCAAACGACTGACAAAAAGAAGGTTAGTTACGGTGTCGGCGTTGATATCGGCAGGAACTTTAAACGCTTGGGGCTGGACTTGGATTTGGACGTTCTGACCCAAGGTCTCAAAGATGCCAATGCCGGTAAAAAGCTCGATCTTACCGAGGATCAATTGCGTACGATTATGAGCAACTATCAAAATGAGCTAAAGCAAAAGCAGATCATTGCCCTGAAAACGATAGGCGATGCCAACCAAAAAGCAGGTGAGGATTTCCTGGCTGAAAATAGCAAGAAGAAAGGTGTGGTGACTTTACCGAGTGGCTTGCAGTACAAGATTCTTACCAAAGGCACAGGCAAAGCGCCAACAGCAGAAGATACCGTATCATGTAATTACCGGGGTACGCTTCTTGACGGAACTGTTTTCGATAGCTCTTACCAGACGGGTAAGCCCGCGTTATTTATGGTGGGTGGTGTTATTCCCGGTTGGCAGGAAGCGTTAAAGCTGATGCCGGTAGGTTCTAAATGGCTGATCATCGTCCCACCGCAACTCGCTTATGCTCAGCGAGGTGCCGGTCGTGATATCGGCCCGAACGCCACGTTATCATTTGAGGTGGAACTGGTCGGTATTCAGGCGGGCGAAGCAAAACCAACTACACTTTAAATCAAGTTGACAGTCTGATTGTAACTATTCAGTCCCCCTCTTTGAAAAAGAGGGGTTAGGGGAGATTTTATTAGATAAATCCCCCTCTGCCCCCTCGCTATGCTCTCCCCCTTTTTCAAAGGGAGAGAGCATAGCGAGGGGGCTTGAATACTTGCGTCTGATTTATTAATTTTATTGGGAAATTTACATAATGCCAAAAGTTGCTTTTTCTCCAGGTACTCGTAGGGAACCTTCATTGTTGTTATCAGTCCGTTGGCTACTCTGTTTAGGGTTGGCTTCCTTAGCGTTAATTGCGAGTGCCGAACAGCCGGTTACCGGTAGCGATGATGTGGCGCTGGGTAAACGAATTTATATGGAAGGTATTTTACCGTCCGGTGCGCCCTTGATTGGTAAGCGTGTGAACGCCGTCGATGTTGAAGGAGCTTCAGCAGCCTGTGAGACTTGTCATCGGCGCAGTGGTATGGGAAGTTTGGAAGGTAATATTGTAGTACCACCTATTGCCGGCCGTTTTTTGTTTGCTACGGAGGATAATCGTCCAATTGCTTTGGTTGATCCGCGTGCGGCCAAAAACATAACCAGAGCACATGCACCTTATACAGAAGAGTCTCTGGGTAAGTCTCTCCGCGAGGGCGTTAATATCAATGGAAGCCCGCTGAGTCCTTTGATGCCAAAATACGCGTTAAATGATGTGGAGATTAAGGCGGTAACGGCTTATTTGCGGCAACTATCCGCTGAGTTGTCGCCCGGTGTCGGTGCTGATACCCTGCATTTTGCGACTATCGTTACGCCAGGTGTAGATCCGAAACAGAGTGAAGTGATGGTGAAGATGATTCGCTCAGCTTTTGCCCAGCGCAATGCCAGTCAGCAATCATATTCCGGACGTATGCGTTCGCCTCTGGATCTTATTCCTCGTACTTTGCGCAATTGGGAGTTGACGGTTTGGGAATTGCAGGGAGCACCGGATACCTGGGGTACGCAATTAGTTGAAAAATATAGTAAAGAACCTGTTTTTGCGGTAATTTCCGGACTTTCAACGACCACTTGGGCACCGGTAGATGCGTTTTGTCAGCAGGAAAAGTTGCCGTGTTTGTTTCCCAGTGTTGCCTTGCCGCCTGCCCTGATGGATTTTTATTCGCTTTATTATTCTCGGGGTGTGGCTTTGGAAGCCGGTGTTCTCGCCAAGCATTTACGGGATCAAGGAAAAAAAGCACCGCACCGGTTGGTTCAAATATACCGGGATGACGAGGTGGGACGGGGCGCGGCCAATGCGCTGACCAACGCTTTGCAAGGTTCTGATGTTAAGGTTGAAAATCGTGTACTTCACGGTCAAGAACCGGCAGATTTGAAAGCGGCATTGAAAGGTCTTTCCACTAAAGATTCAGTCATGTTGTGGTTGCGTCCGGCGGATTTGTCAGCGGTCAACAAAGCCGCACAAAAACAGCCCTCCGCTGTTGCCTATTTATCCGGTTTTTTGGCGGAGGATAACTATGGTGTTGTTTCAAAGTCCTGGAAGTCTCATGTTCAGGTAGTTTATCCTTATGAATTGGGTGATAAACGGCAGAAAAATGTAACAACGATGAAAGAATGGTTAAAAACCTGGCAACTGCCCTTGGTTAACGAGGCATTTCAGGCCGAGGTTTTTTTTAACGTATTGTTCTTGACTGACCTTAGTTCTCAAATGCTGGATAATCTTTATCGGGATTATATGGTAGAGCGTGCCGAGGACATGTTGAGCACGGGTTCCAATGTCTCAGCCTATCCACACTTAAGCCTTGCTCGTGAACAGCGCTTTGCTTCCAAGGGGGCTTATATTGCGCACCTTGATCCGGATGGCAAGTTGGTTGCTGATTCTGAGTGGATAGTGCCGTGACTTTATAGAAAACCGATAAGATAACCCAATGAAAAATACTATTTATTACTTTAATCAAGCTAAGAATTTAATGAGCCGAGGGGCTACGTTAACCCTTATCATTTTCGGTGTTGTTTTCTGTTCGTTGTATCCTTTGAGGGCTGCGGCGTTAAATGATTCCGGGAAAAAAACGGCTGCACCCGACGTTATCCGTACTATTGTCAATTACGAAGTACCTGATGTTGGCATGGTTCGTCAGGATGGCAAAAAATTAGTTTTTAGCAAAGAATTAGACGATGGCCGCCCGGTAATTCTCAATTTTGTATTTGTCTCTTGTTCGGCAATCTGCCCAATGCTGAGTCATGTGTTTTCAAAAGTCGAAACGAAATTAGGTAAGGACGGCAAGAAGGCTCACTTAATATCTATTTCAATTGATCCGGAAAGCGACACACCCGCAACATTAACTGAATATGCCAAAAAATTTGGTGCGGGATCAGATTGGGATTTTTACACCGGTACCAGAGAGGTAAGTATCGCCATTCAAAAGGCTTTCAATGTTTATCGAGGTGACAAGATGAATCATACGTCTGTCATTTTTATGAGAGCAGAGGCGGGAAAACCTTGGCTTAGGTTGGAAGGCTTTATAAGTCCTGATGCAGTCATTGGTGAATACGATAATATAATGAAACAAAATAATGCGG
>JBAXUR010000081.1:0-15187 GCA_037129595.1 Methylococcaceae bacterium
TTTTCTTTGCCATCACGGTAACTGATTTCAAGACTTTTCTTGCCATTTTCAAAATGCTCGTCATATTTACCCGTATACGGTTTGTTTTCGTTCGATAAATAAGTCAATCCATCTCTATCTTCTTTAACGGTAGTGATTCTTTCCGTAGATATGTTTTCTAAAAAACCAATACTGCTACAACCCGCCATAAAAAAAACTACAGCTAATAATCCTATTTTATTTATCATAAAAACCTTTAAGTATTGCAAACATTTTTTGCCTGTCTATTTTAACCAACCTGCCCGACAGACTGTTTAGCTTTTAAATTTAGAAGCTACCCGGTAGATACTGGCTTCGATCATAGAACACGGATGACACTGATTATACGGATTTCAACGGATTTTATTTTAGTCAAAAAAGCTCTTAACTGTTTATACTGTCTTTCATACAACTGGAGTAAAACCGCTTTAGCTGTTTTGCAGACAATAGCTGAAGCGATTGCACTCCCGTTTTTTAAACAACTTGCGCTTAACTTAACGACATTGGGATGATATCCGTTAGCATAGAAATTATTTATCTGAAAATCTATAGTTCCTGTTTTCATGCTATTAAAAACCACTATTATCCGTGTCTATCAGTTAAAACCATGTTATCTGTATTCTATTTTTTAATGGCTGATTACTGAATCGGTTCAACCTTGCGTAATAACGCTTCCACATAAAATCCGCCCAACTCGGTTGATCGACGCAAAATAAGTTGCCCGCCATATTGCTCGACTATTACCTGTGCAATAGATAAACCCAGTCCATGACCGCTAACCGCTTCATCCAGTCGGGTACCGCGTTGTGTCAAGGATGCCAAGTCGACATCAGAAACCCCCGGACCATCATCTTCAACAATCAGGTGTACAGCCTCATTAACATAACAATATAAATTGATTGTAGAATTAGCCCATTTACAAGCGTTATCCAGCAGATTTCCAGCCAACTCCAACATGTCTTCCCTATCGATTAATAGCGTCGTTGCATCTGTTGGAACAAAATTAATGGTAATATTTTTATCCCTGTAAACACTTTGCAGCACTTTAATTAAAGCGGGTAAATCCTGTCTGCCATCGAATTTTATAAATGCTGGCCCTGAACCCGCCATACGCGCCTGCTTTAAAACCCGCTCCATCATGTTCTGCATGTTGGTCGTTTGGGTTTGCAAAACCAGGCAAATCTCCGGATAAGCCTGTAATACCGCCTCATGCGGAAGTTGTTTTAATACGGTTAAGGGTGATTTTAAGGCATGTGCCAAATCCCCCAGCGCATTGCGAGAACGCTGTAACCGTTGATCCAGCAACTTAAGCAACCAATTGACTTCCTGCACCAAGGCGCCCACTTCTTGCGGAACATCCGTATCAAGCTGAGTTATTTCGCCATGTTCCAACGCTTTAATCTGCTGTGCTATGCGTTTCAGACGATAAAATCCGCTACGTAAAATAATAACTTGCGTGATGATTAACAGCAACAACAAAACCAGCGCAATAAACGTGTACCGATACTGATACGAAACAATCCTCGCCAAAGTGGGCGACAAATCTTCAGCCACAGCAATAGTGATATTGCGCTCCAGTTTATTATAGCCATACACCATAACCAGCAAAGGCTGTTGTTTGGGGCCGGTGATGTAAAGCTTATTAGTTTCACCGGGAAGCAAGGCCTGAAGTGAAAAATCCTGATCTAACAGTGAAGGTGAACTAATAACTTGGCCATTACTGATAAGCTGAAAATAGTCACCTGAAAAGGGCTGAAGATAGATTGGTTCAATCTGCTGACTGTTCAGCGCGATCGTATTGGCGGAATCGGTGTGTATTGCGGCCAGAATGCTGACCGCATCATGCTCCAGATGTTCGGCAACCGATTCTTCAGCCAAAGCACGAATTGAGCTACTGGTTAGCCACCAAAAAATGATAAATACACTGCAAAGACTGACAAACAAACCCACAGCCAACCGCAGTTGCAACGACTTCATTCAGATAGCTCCTTAAAGACATAACCTTGACCTCTGCGTGTTTCAATACGTTGTTTGCCTAGTTTATGACGTAAATGATTAACGTAAACTTCAATCACGTTACTGTCTTTGTCCGAATCAAAATCGTAGATATGTTCGATTAAGGTGGATTTGCTCAATACCAAACCCGGGTGTAAAAGAAAACAACGTAGTAATTTAAATTCAATGCCGGTGAGCTCATGCACTTCACCCACTTCGGTAATAACCTGTTGACGGTCTTCATCCAGCGTTAAGCCACAAACCTGCAACTTTCCGCCAGAATGTTGATGGACCCGATGCAGCAACGCGTTAACTCGCGCCACCAACTCTTCTATATGAAACGGTTTACCCAAATAATCATCCGCTCCCGCTTTAAATCCGTCCACTTTTTCATGCCAGGCATCACGCGCCGTGAGTATCAAAACAGGTAAGGTATTTTGTTTCGCCCGCCAATTTTTTAAAACTGCCATGCCACACCGCTGTGGCAAACCTAAATCCAGTATGGCCAGCTCATAAATACCTTCATTACCCAAATATTCGCCTTCAATACCATCCTGAGCCACATCCACTGCGAAACCGGCTTTTTCCAGGTTGCTTTTTAACAAACGAGCCAAATCATGTTCATCCTCAATCAGTAACAGGCGCATGATGACTGTGTTCAGTTTACCGGTTTTATCGCCGTCACCAGCGCATTGACTGCATGGCGACGACTAACGTTAACCTCCAAAAAACCCGAATCATGCAATTGCTGAACGGCAACGGCTTCACGCATGACATGATCTTCAGATTCATCATTAAACAAATGTACAATCCATTGCTCCAATAAATCGCTGCGCTTAAGCGGCGTGAGGACTTTAAAATAATGACTGACTTCTTCCTGAACGGCGCGGGTGTGCTGCCTGATGTCATTTAAGCCATAACGGTCACCATTAATAAAGTGTCCATTGGGCTTGAGTACACGATAAATTTCTTTAATAACCTGCTCTCGATAACTATTAAAAAAATTGTGCAAGGTATAAGCCGACGCGATAATATCTACGCTGTCATCCGCTAATGGTTGTAATGCCGTCAACGCATCATCGCCACAAAAGCTTAACCGTCCATCCGTTACCCATTGTTGCAAGTGCTGTTTGGCCTGCTCTTGCATGGTTGGCTCATTATCAACGCTAAACACCACAAGGTCGTCTTTGGCCGTCAATAAAGCCAGCGTAGTAATGCCGGTTCCACCGCCTAACTCAACAACTTGCAAAGGCTGCGTTGTGTTTGGATAAGCACGCACGGCATCACCCACCAACCGACTCATCTCGGTTACCGCAGGGCAAATCAATTGTAGCATGTCATACTCTTGACCAATCACACTGGAGAACATGGCCTCGTATTGTAAAGTGTTACTCATAAATTTTTGCTCAATTCAAATAGCTGGTATCTTACGCTTTTGTTGCCCACCAACCAATTAATGGCGGCTTTTTTTGATTTTACCTCAAAACAATAATTGGCTACCCTCTTAAGATGGGGCAAATAACATCCTTTGACGGGGTGGTATTTGTAATATCGTCCCGCTTTTTGTGACAGTCAAACAAGATAACTTTCCGGGAACGCCGAGCCCCAGCTCGGCACGGGATAGTCAGGCCGATTACTAACTATTGGTGGCTACGCCGAGCTGGGACTCAGCGTTCCCGGCACACTCATTCGAATGCCCGGTCTTTCAGCAGCAATTCTCGGCATGAAAAATACTTTTAAATGATATGGAATATATCACGCATATTTTCTTAAAAGCTCATAATCTATTGCGCCAAATTCCGGGGCTACTGAACGAATATGAATATCTCGTTGCGGAAATGGAATTTCTATTTTATGTTCGCGCAAGACTTTTTCAAGTCGCATGTACAAATCATGGGAGACGGGCAAGCGGTGAGCCAGTTCACTGACAAAAATACGAATGGAGAATGTCAGTGAATGTTCGCCAAAACCTACTATAAATACACTGGGTGCAGGTTCTGCAAGTACCATTGGCGTTGATATTACTGTGTCCAGCATGACTTTGTGCGCCAGTTCAATATCAGAACCATAAGCAATGCCAACAATAATCTCGACACGGGTTATGGTGTCACTTAACGTCCAATTGACCAACTGACTGGTAATAAAGGTTTTGTTCGGCACGACATGTTCTTTTTGATCCCAGTCTATCAGGGTTGTCGCACGCATTTGGATACGACTCACTTTACCGGTAACGGTGCCGATGGTCACCGTATCACTGACACGTATCGGGCGTTCAAACAATAAAATGATGCCCGACACCATATTGGCAAAAATCTCTTGCAAACCAAAACCCAAACCAACACTGAGCGCAGCAACCAGCCATTGTACCTGCGACCAACTGCCTCCCAGTTCATTGGCTATACTGATAAAACCGATAGTAATCAAGGTATAATTTGCCAACTGATTAACGGCATAGCGACCACCCGCTTCTATCGCCAGACGCCTAAATACCAATAACTCCATAATGCCGGAAAAATTTCGCACCGAAACGACGGCTATAAAAAAATAGAGTCCAGCCAGCATTAGATTGGTTAAAGTGACGGGTTGATAACTTTCCTGATTATCACTGGTAACCAAATGCTGCCAGAGTACAATGCGATCCAAAAAGGAAAAAGCGGGTAATATATTTTTCCAGATTACCCAAAAACCGATCACCAAGCTTAAGGTTATAAATACGTTAAGTAGTCTTATGGTTTGGGCATTTATCTTGGGAATATCGACAAGCCGTTCATCAACGGGTATAACCGGATCCTCGCCCCCGGTGGCCGAGTGTTTTTCGGTAATAAAAGCGGCTTTGCGTTTTTGTTGGGCATTGGTTATAGCCAACTGCCGATTAACCAGCGTTAACCAATGAACCACCAATTCATGAATAATCATCACCAGAAAAATTAACCGCAGCGAGATAATTAATTGCGCCTGTAGTTCAAGTGCGCTCAAATAATAACCTGCAACAGCAAAACCAATAATGACTACGGGTATTAAAATCACCATTGGATACCAGATATATCGCAATTTGGATAACCAGCCTTCTGGATAGGAATTTATAAAGTTCTTTAATATTCCGCTGTTGGGATTGAGTAACCGGCCTCCAAAAACGGCCAAGGCTATCATACTAATAATCAGGGCCAAGCGTCCCAGATTATCGCTGTGCAACGACACTGTTGATGCCGATGTGGTGCTGATAATAAATACCGTCAGTACCGCAACAAACCGTAACCAAGCAATTTGCTTGCGCAACAAGCGAACATTATTTTTTTGCCATTGAAAATTTTTACAGGCAATTCCGTCATCAGCAAACAGACGATAAAAAAATTGCAGAAAAAGTAGCGGAATTGATGCGCTTTTTAAACCCTCACCAATGGCCTTGGTAAAGTCAACAACATGGATATTACTGCTTAATAACCAACCCAAATAGTAGCTAAACAGCGGTAGTGATAAAACCAGGATCAACGTATAAGCTATTGCCTGTAAAGTATAAATGAAGTTATTGGTATAAATTTTTTCAGCATTAACCGAAATAGTCGTAAGTTGTTGTTTAACCCATTTTTTGGTTAACAACAGCACGCCTAAGCTCAATAAGCCCATGAAAACTAAAAAGGGCTTTTGTAGCGCCACCTTAAGCATATCTTTGCTTAATGCCATCCAGTTAAAGGGCGACAACAACCAAGTGGTCGAATGATATAAACCGGCTAAAGTATCGACGTTAACGGGATCAGAACTTTTTACCCATAATAAATTCTCATCCAGGTAGGCTGCAAACTTGGTAGCTTGAATCACCATTTGTTGCCTGGCAAAATCAAAATCCCCCAAGGTACGCAGATAAGTCGTGTAATCAATGGCTAATTTATTTAGCAACTCTTTTTGGCTGTTAAGCAATACCCGCAATTCGGCCTGAATCATCATGCGCTGTTCTACAGGCAGTTGGGGGTCAACTTGGGTCGCCATTATCTGCTGTAAAACGGCATCAAGGTCGGTGAATTGTTTTAATTGATCTTCAATTTTAAATTGCTCAAGACTGGTTAAAGCCGTTTCATTCTGAATGGTTTCTGATTGCAGGGTAAATTGATCCTGAGTGGTTAAATTACGCCGCTCTTCACGTAGGATTTTACCCAGCGCCGGACTTAAGCCAGCCAGACTGATTTTTTTATCTGCACTTTTAAAGTCATTCTCAATTTCAATCGCCTGGGCATCTACTTTGGTTTTTTGCTCGGTGTAATTTTCAATTTTGGCAGCAATAGCCTGTAAGTCACGACTGTATTGAATATTTTCCCGCGTTCTGGTTTGAATGAGGGGGTGTTTTCCGGACAGTTCTTTTTCTGCCTGACTGAGTGCATCCTGCATGTCCTTGGCTTCTTGTTCGCGTCGATCAGTTGACAAATTTTCTATTGCCGTTGTAATCGGAGTTAGCGCATTTTTTTGTATGTCCAACAACCGAAACCCGGATTTAAGCAATTCAACCCGTACCGGATTACTGATGGCTTCAACCTCCAGCGCTTTTAATTCTGCCGTGCGTGACTCAACCAGTGTTTTTAAATAAACCTGTCTGGCTTCCGCTTCCAGTTTTGAGCCTGCTTTATCAACAGGCCCCTCCAGTTTTTTTTGTGTCGCGTCAAGATCCTGTTTTGCCGTTACCGTCTCCTCTCGAATAAGTTGAGGGCGACCCTGTTGCAAAGCCAGTTCATTTTCCAGCTCTTTTAATTGCTCATCTAACGTACTTATTTTCCCTTTCTCAATAATTAAACGTTGATCCAATTCTTCAGTGGGTATCTTGGTAAAATCTTCGGTTTTTTGTTTGGAGACTTTTAGCAGCGTTTGTTCAATTTCTTTTTGTAGCTTTTTGGTTCGTTCTGGCGCTTGCTTTAGCGCTTGATTAAAGTCAACGATTTGCGCCTTGTAATTTTCAATGTTAACCAGGTTATCTTGTGCAGCTTGATAACTTGATAGCACCTTGGATTTTAGCGCATCATCAAGCCCTTCCCTAGTATTGATAGACTCAATTTTTGCCTGTAACGTATCTTTGGTAATTTCAAACGTGGTATTTTTTTGGCCTTTATCAGGCGCAACCGTTTTTGCCCCGGCGTCTGCCAAGCCAAAAAAGGTCAATAGCAATAAAAAAAGCAACGAGAATGTCTTGGAATAAACAACAGGAAGATCAATGGATTTCATAGTGTTAAGCTAAAGCCGGGGATAAATAAACAGAGGGATAATAAAAATTGGACAGTGCGCTATCATAAACCGCTTTACTATATAGGAGATGAACAGTTTTTGTCGCTTTTGTTTGCAGAGCGAAGAGAGTGTGTTGATTTTTAGTAACTATGTCGGGTTACGGCTAGCGCCTAACCCGACGACCTACAGAGTATACTCGTTCCCACGCTCCAGCTTCCAGTGTCGCGAAGCTGGAGCGTGGGAACCAGGGGATATAGCTATCTGTCCCGGCTTAAGTTGTTAGCCGGCTTCTGTGAAGAATGCCAAAATTTGGCTATTATTCCCGGTTATTTTCTACTATGGCTTTAACTTCTAAAGCTAATATCATAAACTTAAAATTTTTGTACTCATTCCTGATATTGTGAACTCGCCATGGAACTCAATGAATATCTAAAAATCCTCGCTAATAACGATGGCTCTGATCTTTATTTAACCGCAGAGGCACCACCTGTAGGTAAATTTGAAGGGACACTAAGACCGCTGGAGAAGGTTAGACTGACACCGACTCGAATTAAGGAAATCGCTTATAGTCTGATGAACGAAGATCAGCAAAAAGCATTTGAAAGCGTTCCTGAAATGAATCTGGCTATTTCAGAACCAGGAATTGGCCGTTTCAGAGTCAATATTTTTAAACAGCGTAACAGTTTCGCCTTGGTCATCCGCAACATCAAGATAGACATCCCCAATGCCGACAAACTGGGACTGCCCGCCATTCTGAGAAAATCCATTATGGAAAAACGCGGACTGGTATTGTTTATCGGCGGAACAGGCTCAGGGAAGTCAACCTCGTTAGCGGCACTCATTGACTATCGCAACACCAATTCCTCCGGCCATATCATCACCATTGAAGACCCTATCGAATATTTACATCCACACAAAAAATCTCTGATCAACCAACGAGAAGTTGGAGTTGATACCCTAAGTTATGAAGATGCTCTCAAGAACGCCCTGCGTCAAGCACCCGATGTTATTCTAATCGGTGAAATCCGATCCAGGGAGACAATGGAGCATGCCTTGGCTTTTGCAGAAACCGGTCATTTATGCCTTTCAACGCTACATGCCAATAACTCCAATCAGGCGCTCGACAGAATCATCAACTTCTTCCCGGAAGACCGCCGCAATCAATTATTACTGGATTTGTCGCTTAATTTAAAAGCCTTTGTCTCACAAAGACTGGTGCCAACCATTGACGGCAAACGCACGGCCGCTATTGAGATTTTATTGGGTACAGAACTGGTTCGCGATTTAATCAAAAAAGGCGATGTTCACAGTATTAAGGAAGCCATGGAAAAGTCAGAGAATGTCGGTATGCAAACATTTGACAGTCATCTACTGAGACTATTTAAAGAAGGCACTATTTCTTTGGAAGAGGCATTGCAAAATTCAGATTCTCCAAATAATCTCAAGTTAAAAATAAAGCTAAGTTCAGGGTTAGGCACTGCATCTCCAGATGCATCCACTGCTACATCAAATAGCGATGTGGTCGAAGGGTTATCGTTACAAGCTATCGATAAAGTCGAAGGAACAGAATAAATTGTGAAATAATGACTCTTATTGATTATGGGAGCGCTGAGCCCCAGCTCAGCGTAGTCAGTCATCGGCTTGACTATCCCGTGCCGAGCTGGGGCTCGGCGTTCCCGGAAAGTTAATTGGCTAGCCAAAACCTATTTAACTTGCTGATAATACAAAGCCAGTTCTTTTATTTCGTTTTCACTTAATTGTTGTGCAATCAGGCGCATTCGGCTGTAAACATCGTTGTGCCGCTGGCCGTTTTTATATTCCAGCAAGGTTCTTGTAAAATAATTAGCTTGCTGTCCTGCCAGTGCCGGAATATCCTGTTTTTCGCCCTGTCCTTTTGAACCATGACACACAAAACAAGGCGGCAGGATGCGTTTACCATCACCCTGTTCAACCATTTTTTCCGCTCTGGCCAGCTTATCATTACCCGATTTATTTTCTGCACGCGGTAAAGAACCAAACCAGACTGCCAGATCAGCGGCATCCTGTTCAGACAGTCCTTTAGCCACGCCGGTCATTTGAACATGACTGCGACTGCCACTCAAATAATCACGCAATTGTTTATAAGTATAAGTAGCGACCTGACCTGCCAGTGCAGGAATTGCAGGCAGTACTTCATCATCCCGCGTTTCTTCTTTCATACCTTGGCCTTTATCGCCATGACAACTTTTGCAGGATTCTGCCAGTGCTTTACCCTTATCAGCATTACCTTTTTTTACCAGATTTAAAAGCTCGGGCGTCCAGGCGATTTGAGAGGAAGGTTCCGCACACACCACAACCGGTGTAATAAACGCGAGTAATAGTAGCATTCGTTTCATGTTTAAAATCCCCATGGCGATGATCCTGATGTGTCCATAAAAAAGAACTGTAAGATGGGATAGCCAAAGCTGATGGCCATTAACACGGCAATGACTTTGTTCCAGAGTTTAAAATCATTCAACCATTCAGGAAGAGACGCGACCGCATGAATAGGCTCGGAAAATACAATTTCTCCTTCAAAAACCTCAGCAGATGGATTTAATTGAGTTTTTGCCAAATTATAGACAAACAAGCACGCCGAACCCAGCAGTATTAAACCGCCAAATATCATCATGAACTCATACGGTTTCCAGGCCAGTGTCAGTAAATTATTGTAAACCACACTGGAAATACGGCGCGGCTCGCCTAACAAACCCAGTACATGCCAAGGTGTCGTTAAAACACTCATACCGATAAACCAGGTCCATAACTGAACCAAAGCCATTGAATTGGAAAATAACGGTTTTTTCACCAGCATCGGCCACAAATAATAGGCAATGGCAAAATACATAATAACGGTGGTACCGGCAAAAATCAGATGAAAATGACCCGGCACCCAAGCGGTGTTATGAATCATGGCATTCATGGCATAACTGGCATTGACGATACCGCCAAAGCCGCCAAAAATCAGCATCAGTAACGACAAAATAACTGACAACACCATGGTATTGGTCCAAGGCAAGCTGAGTATCCAGCCAAACAAGCCTTTACCGCCCCGCAGGCGTCCGGCAATTTCCAGTGAGGCAATAACGGTAAATCCGGTCACCAACGTCGGCAGAGCGACTACGAAAGTGCCGATGCCGTGTAATAATTTCCAACCCTTGGCTTGTTCAGGATCCATGTAAAGATGATGAAAACCAATCGGCAAGGCAAATACAGCCAACACGATAAAAGCCAATCGGGCCATTTCGTCACTAAACAAAAAGCCGCCCGCCTGTTTGGGTACAAACACATAAAAAGCGATATAAGCCGGAATCAGCCAAAAATAAACGATGGGATGTAACGTCCAGGCAAACAAGGTTCTGGACAGACCCGGATCAATTGTATCAATCCAGCCCAACGACAGCGGAATCAACTGAAAAAGCACTTCCAAAGCAACACCGGCACTGGTCCATAACCACAACAACGCATTCATGGTGGTAGCAAACATGGCTAAAGGTACCGCTTGTCCGGGATTGGCTTTTTTCCATTGCACAAACATAACCAGCATGATGGCGCACCAAACCCAAGAGCCCACGACCAGTAAGGTCGCGCCGATATAAAATACAGCCGGCGCCACCATGGGCGGGTAAAACGTATAAAGTACCGAGGCTTTGCCGGTCAGCAAAGGAATGGCGGCCAGCACAACACCGATTAAAGTGACCCAGAAACCACCCCAAGCCAGCGGCTTATTCCATATTGGTTGCTTTAAGGTGGTGGTGGCGATGGTGTAACCAAAACCCATAATAAAAAAAGTCGTGAGTACAAACGCCATCAATACCCCGTGGGTACTGACCGAGGCAAAATAAACACTGGGCGAATCCAGTGCAGGAATAAAGCCGCTACGTTCCAGGACTTGATATTCGCCCATAAAACAAGCAACGATAAAGGCGATAAAGGCCACCCAAAAATTACTTAAGACCAGTTTTCTTGTCGCTGCATCATTCATTATTTGATCCTCCTTTAACGGGCGATTTTACCGGAGCAGTCCAATCTTCTTTGGCAATAACGGAAATATTGCTCCACATGTGGTTATGGCCCAAGCCACAAAACTCGTTACACAGCACAGGATATTCGCCTGGTTTTGGAAAAGTGGTGGTTATTTCTGCGACATAACCCGGCACAATCATGGTGCTCATGTTGGTCATGGGAATATGCACGCCATGCAAAACATCCATACTTACCCAGCGAAAGGTTAAGGGCGTTTCGGCAGGGACATCAATGTGTTTTGGAAAAAAAGAATAACGCCCGGCGACCATTCTAATAATGATAGCGCCCTTGTCATCCACTTGTACGCCCAGATTGTCTTCTGCAAATTCTTTATTTAAATGCAGACTGGCGGAATCAATGGTTTCAACTTTACTGGGTGGATTAACACCGTGAAAAAAAGCGTCAATCGTGATGATGCCGACAAAAAGACCGATCACCAGCAGTGAAATAGTGATCCATTTTCGTTCCAGTTGATCAATATGAATTGCTTGAATTTGCGTGATAAAATCCCGCAAACATTGTTCATATTTTTGTTTTGATGGCTCTATTTGCATAATGAACCCCTAGCCGCGCGGCAGAAAAACGCCGTAATAAAGAAATAGCCAGGCAACGACCATACCGCCGATAACTACTGACATCAGTGCAAAAGTCCCTACAGGCGGGCTTTCGAGAATTCGCTTGCGATCTTCTTCCGTCATTTTATCCATCTCAGTCTCTCTAGTTATAATTAAATTGAACCAATTCCATTATAGCTTGCATGGCAATTTAGATGAAAAGATTAGTGCCTTACTGTCGATAATTTTTTTAAAACCTAACGGTTTGACTCTGTTTGGAAAGAGCTTTTACTCAATCTTCAAGTTTTCGTACCTTGATTTTATAGGGCGTTGATAACCCTCCAATGCATGTCGGTGGTAAATGATGGGTGCAGAATAGTATTTTTCTTATAGCTCAGTTCCTTTAAATCCAATATGAAGATTGGATATCAACAACGGTGTAGGCCTAATAAAATCTCACCTAACAAAAGTCCCTCCAAGAATGTGTTGATTATGAATTGGAGCTGACAGCCAGCTTCGACCCAGAACTGACATACAATCCAGATTTCCGACTGGCAACTATCGAACAGATAGCGAACAGCGGACATTCGAAATTAGCGAATTAGCGAATTAGCTAGCATAGTGATTGATAAAGTCCGTGATCAATAGTAAGTGACTGTGATCATTCCAGTTTGGTTTAGCACGTTCATTAATTTTATCAAAACATATCCATTTCATTAGAGGTTATTAGTATTTAGGGCTGTAAATACTTGACGCCTTGAAATAATACCTATATAAATTTAGTTTGATACTCTACAACCATGTAATAAAATCTACAAAATGAATAATTGGATACTGCTTATCCTTTCATTGCCTACTGAGAACTCAACAGTACGGATGCGATCCTGGCGTGCAGTTAAGGCCAGCGGAGCCGTGGTTCTGCGTGACGGCGTTTATTTACTGCCAAATCATGAAGGTTGTCCGGAGGTCTTTCAGCGAATTATGGAGGATGTCAAAGAAGCGTGCGGTTCAGCTTTTCTGTTAGATGTAAGAACACCCGAAGAACAAGACTTGTCTGTTCTATTTAATCGGTCTCAAGACTATGCGCAACTGGCCGTCGAAATTGAAATATGTCATCAGTCTTTAGTCAATGGCAGCTCACCTGCAGATGTGGTCAAGCCGATACGCAAGCTTCGAAAAACATTCAACAGCCTAAGTGAAATCGATTTTTTCCCTATGCTTATAAAATCCAGAACAGAGGCTGGGCTAACTGAGTTAGAGTATATTATTGGCAAGCTGCTTGCACCAGATGAACCTTCCGCCATTGAGCAAACAATAACCAAACATGAATCCTCTGAGTTTTGCAAGCGACAGTGGGCTACCCGACAGCGCCCCTGGGTAGATAGACTTGCCAGTGCTTGGTTGATTCGTCGCCTCATAGATCATGATGCAGAGTTTATCTGGCTGGCTTCGGTATCAGATTGTCCTCCAGATGCCATCAGTTTCGACTTCGATGGCGCTCAGTTTACCCATGTGGGTGATCGAGTAACCTTTGAGACTCTGCTAGTAAGTTTTGGACTGGATTCGCCTGCATTGAATCGATTGGGCCGCCTTGTTCACTGCTTGGATGTGGGAGGTGTTCGTCCTATTGAAGCCACCGGTATTGAACAGGTGTTGGCGGGGCTTAAGGACACAATACTCGACGACGACCGTCTGCTTGATATAGCCAGTGGCGTATTCGATGGTTTGTATGCCATTTTTCGAAAAGAAGAGGAATCCAATGTCTTTATCCAATCCCATCATTAAGGAAAACCCTATGGAACGACCAGAACCCGTAACTTTTAGTGAAGCTTTCCGCTTCTGGCTCAAGCTAGGCTTTATCAGTTTTGGAGGGCCTGCCGGACAGATTGCCATCATGCACCAAGAACTGGTTGAACGACGACGTTGGATTTCAGAAAAACGCTTCCTACATGCACTGAATTACTGCATGTTATTGCCGGGGCCAGAAGCGCAGCAGCTTGCTATTTATCTCGGTTGGTTAATGCACCGCACTTGGGGTGGAATGGTCGCCGGACTGTTGTTTATTCTACCGTCACTACTCTTATTGATCTTGCTCAGTTGGATCTATCTAAGCTTCGGCCATCTGCCTGCCGTTGCTGGGGTGTTATACGGAATTAAACCTGCAGTTACTGCCATCGTGCTTTTCGCTGCGCATCGTATAGGATCACGGGCTTTAAAAAATAGCCTGCTATGGACCTTAGCGGCATTGGCTTTCTTCGCTATCTTCGCATTACATGCGCCGTTTCCATTAATCGTATTGATCGCAGCCGGCATCGGTGCTATCGGAGGACGCATTGTGCCAGACAAGTTTGTTATTGGCGGTGGTCATGGAGCCATCAAACAAAGCTATGGCCCTGCTCTAATTGATGACGATACGCCTATTCCAGAGCATGCCAAGTTCCGTTGGGTTCACTTGTTTAAAATTGTAGCCACAGGATTGATTTTATGGGGCGGAGTAATGGGCTACTTGTGTGGACATTACGGCTGGAACGGTGCCCTGACGCAGATGGGCTGGTTCTTTACCAAGGCGGCGCTGCTGACTTTCGGTGGTGCCTATGCGGTATTACCTTATGTCTACCAAGGTGCAGTAGAACATTACCACTGGCTGAACGCCACGCAGATGATTGACGGACTAGCATTGGGCGAAACCACCCCAGGTCCGCTGATCATGATCGTCACCTTTGTTGGGTTTTTGGGTGGCTGGAGCCAGTTGCCAATTGATTCACCGACTGCGCTGATGTCAGGTGTGGCGGGGGCGGTCGTAGTCACTTATTTTACATTTCTACCCAGTTTTCTGTTTATTTTGACAGGCGGCCCTCTGGTGGAATCAACTCATGGCAATCTGAAATTTACCGCGCCGCTGTCGGCAATTACTGCTGCCGTAGTCGGTGTGATTCTTAATCTTGCAGTGTTTTTTGCCTGGCATGTGTTTTGGCCGCAAGGCTTCGATGGACATTTTGATTTGATTGCCGCTTTGATCGGAGCGGGTGCTTTACTGGCACTGTTCCGATACAAGGCGGGTGTTATTCCGGTTATTGCCGCTTGTGGTGCGGCTGGACTATTGTTTTTGTTTCTCAAATCCTGGCTAATCCAGTATGAAGTGTTTTTATGAATAAGATACGCTGCTCTTAAATAGGTATTATTGTTTTGTGTGCTTTGGTTTTGGTTTCTATTGCCGTAGCCCAATACACCCCGATTTCACAGCTCGCGTACCAGTTCCTGTGGCGGATGGGTTTTTCTTAAGTGGAGTAATGGGCGCCCTGTCATTCTCCCGTAGAAAAAATCAACCAACCCAATCGCTGCATAAAAATCAATCAAGCCAAGTCGGGTTA